>CAZNER010000075.1:0-9263 GCA_964572065.1 uncultured Candidatus Saccharibacteria bacterium | reverse complement strand
CGCAAGTTTTCTATACCTATGCAATTTTCATGCCATATAGACTTGGCACGATTCTTGCAGGGGGGTCTGGGACCATTCACTTTTTTTGTTCGCTATACATTTATATACCCTTAGAGAGCGCCTTTGTTAAAAATTTTTTAAAAACTATATACCTAATGACCTGCTATACCCCATGTGTCCCAAACCAAAACACCTAATCACCTACCCTGCAAAATTTTTTTAAAACCATTTATAGGCTCCATACCCACGAAATTCCGCAAATCCAAATTACCAAAATACCTCATCACCTGGTAACCCCAAATACCCACCTACTGTAAACATTAGTTGCATGTGTAAACATTAGTTGCACCTGCCACACTATTTAATTTATATCAAATTACTTCACAAATTTATGCCTTTTGCTAATAATTACTTTGGTCTTGGATAGCTTCATATTTATACCTTACTAGGGATAAAATAGATTTATCCCCTAATAGGTATAATTGTACCTTGCCCATCCCCTGGTGTAAACATTAGTTACATGTGTAAACTTTTGTTGCACCTCCTTACCTTAATGCTTATAAACCTAGCCTACCTCCTTTGGTCCCCTTAACAAGTCAATTACCTACCTACCCATGAAATTTTTTATTATTGACAAGATAGGTATATATGTTATTATGGTTTTATGGCAGATTATTGGAAGCCGACGAATAGCCGTCTTTTTGGTCGTATACTTTGTTGTAAGCATAGCATTACTCAGGAGCTTGCGGCCATGAGTAGGCACGGCGAGATATATGAATATAATCCGAGCACTATAGGTATTATAGTTAGGAGTGTAGGGGCTCATAAGAGGATAAAAAGACTTTTGGGGGTTTATGGGGGGTTTCCAATATCAAAAGGGGAAGAAGCGGTTTTTAAGGCAGGGGTAGAGTATTTGGACGAAATTGTTAATATTTTAAAAATTAAAAAGAATAGGCTTTCGATGGCTAAATTACTCAATTCAGGGGGAAAGGTTAAGAAGTCTAAAAATAATGAAAATCGGAGCTTAAAAAGCATCTAAAAAGGGCATATTTTATGACTGTTAAAGATTATACCAAGGATCAATTAGAAGAATCTATAAATCACAAAAATTATTTAATTAATTTCTTTGGTAATGGGTTTTTTCCTTTGCATGGAGAAAGCGAGCACTGTCCAGGAATTAACAAGAAATCCACATGTGATGATGTGGTATATTTAAATAAAGAAATATATAAAATCTTTAAGTATTCACATTATCATATTTTTATTGAAGATTACATAAAAAATAAGTAAAATACATATGTCAGAAGAAAAAAGCATTAAAAAAGCCAAAAAGTTTAGAGTAAGTTACACTTTATTTGACCGTACCTATCGAGAACAACCAGAAAGGCATTCTGTTGTTACTGGGGATCCTTGGGGCTATATTGAGCGCATTAAGTCTGATTTACTAATGAATGCCCCACATTTAATCATGGGTACATATACAATTGATCCAATTAACCATCTTAAGAGGATTAAGTAGCTTGACAGAATGTTTAAAATGTTATAATATTTAAATATCCCTTCTTTCTACGGACCAGGGGTACGGTTTATGAGTTTACCTCCCTGGTCCATTTTAAACTTATTAAACTCGTGGAAAGGCAAAAAATGTCATTTAATTTAAAAAAAAACGATGTAGTAACTTTATGGGTAAATCAAGTAATGTTTCCAGGAGTTGTAACAAGTGTAGAAAACGGCATTGTAAGCTTGGACAGTATCCAACACGCTGGTCTTCGATATCAAGTAAAATCTGATAGTATTACTGCTATTACAATCGACAGCAAAACAGATACTCTAGAAAAATACGAAGAGCAGAAAAAAGCTTTTGAAGCAAAGCAAAAAGCAGCTGCAGATGCTATGCGAGAAGAAGCTGAACAGCTTCAAGCTCAAGGCGGAAATTAATGATTCCTGTTATAATAGAAAGTGGGGTAAGAGGTGAGCGTGCTTACGACATTTATTCACGTTTGCTTAAGGATAGGATTATTTTGCTTAGCGGTCCTATTGATGATTATACTGCTTCCATTATCGTTGCTCAACTTTTATTTCTCAACAGCGAGGGAGAAGAAGAAATCCAAATGTATATAAATAGTCCAGGAGGTAGCGTAACGGCTGGTTTAGCTATTTATGATACCATGCAACACATTAAAGCCCCAGTATCGACTTTATGTGTTGGACAGGCTGCTTCTATGGCAGCCATTCTTCTCTCTGCTGGAGAGGAAGGAAAAAGATATATTCTTCCAAATGCAAGAGTAATGATTCATCAACCAATGGGGTATGCTGAAGGAAAAGAAACAGACATTAGAATTCAAGCTCAACAGATTGAAAAGATAAGAAATAGACTAGCGAAGATCTTATCTAGCCATACAAAAAAATCAGACCTCAAAGAAGTTCAAGATATGATGGAATGGGATTTTTGGATGGACTCTGACGAAGCAATTATTCACAAATTTGCTGATAATGTTCTGAAAGGAAAGTTTTAATGAATTACGCAATAGCTTGTGATGTTGTTAAACAATATTTAAAAGTATTACAAAAAAATCCTAATGTAAAAAAACCTAAAGCTGTCTTAGAAGCAGAAGAGTTGCTAGGTGAAGATTTTATTGAAGAAATTAAAGAAGAATTGTATAAAGAACAACAAAATTAACAATTTAGGTAACCTAAGCCTCTTAGTTAGGCACCTCGGGAAGCCCTAACGCGTAAGTGATTAAAAAATTGGCGCTTGCCAGAGAGCGAAATCTCTGGTAGAATTATATTATGAACAAAGAAAACTTTTTGACAATTATAAGACCAGATGGAGCTAAATTGTACATTAATGCGAATCAAATAGTGTACATTACAAAAGATCTATTGGATGACTCAGGTAAAAAAACAGAGATCATGACTTCACAAGGTTCTTTCATTGTAAACAAATCAGTTGAAGAAATTTTAGAATTAATGAAAATTAAGGAGATTGAATTATGATGGTAACATTTTTATCTGGTTTTTTAGGAGTATTATTTGGAGTAGCTACAACAGGTGCTTTATTCTACATTTTATACAGACAAGAAAAAAAGATGGCTCAGGAGTTTTCTGATAAGTTTTTAGATTTGTTAGGCGGTGGCTCCGCAGGAACAACCAAAAAAACAAAGAAAGTAGATTTTCTATCTTTAATTAAGAATGACAATGACGAGACTTTTAATTAATGGCTTCTTTTGTTTATTATACTGGTTTAGCTGCTCTTTTTTTCGTATTGGTGGCGATATTGTATTCATTTTTAGTAGTGGCGATGTACAATTATCAGTCATACATAATACAAAAAGAAAAAAGAGCTTTAAGTAAAGAAGTTTTAACTGATTGGATTGACAATCAATAAAGTTGCCCTTGACCACATGCCCCAATGCATCTTCGGATGCTTGGGGTTTAATAAATACTATTGTAGAGTAATTTTTAGGACAAACACTCACAACCCGATTGAATAAAACAGTGATCGTTCCTATAAAAGTTAATCTGCATTAGGCTTTACCGATGTAGTCGATAAGCAACTTTTGTAATATTGTACATATTTTACAACTTACACAAAGGAGAAAATAATGACATCAGAATCATTAAACTATACTAAAGAAGAGCAAAATGATCTTAATAATCTAAGCTCTAATCTAGAAGTTTTTGAACTTTTGCAAAGTTTATTAGTCCAAGGCCGATTCTACGGAAGTCAAGCACATGCAGTCGTACGCTGCCAGCAATTAGCTGATAATCTAATTAAAAACACAAAAGACTTAATTGAAAAGATACAAAAAGACGCAGAGTCTAGATCTACACAAGGAGAAAAAAATGGGCAGAAAAACTAAAGCAGAAGAAAAAAAACTTAAAAAAATGGATGAAATTGCAGCAAGACGAAAAGCCGAAGAAGCTGCAGCACCAGAATTAGCATTTAGTATGAGACATATCCCAGGAAAACCGTGGGAATTCATCACTTATTTTATTAAAGGCGGAAAAATTATTGATGCACGAATTAAAGAGTGTATGGATAAAGATCATGCAGTCGAAACATACAAACTGGAATTTGTAACAAATCTTATTGAAGGTAAATAATTAAATGTTTACTTATAAATTAAAGCAAGCAGCAAAATCAACTGGAAAAGCACTTCTAAAAATCGGAAGATTCTTAAGAATTGTCGATGAAAGAGAGATGCAAATTTCTATTGTTAACATTGCTTGTGGAATTATTTTATTTAAGATTGCAATGTCTCAAAATCCATCAATTTTTGACTTAGGTGGTCTTCTTTTGGGACTTTTAGCGCATTATGGTAAAAAACGAATAATAACTAAAGCAAAAGATCTCGACGATGTACAAAATAAACAATTAACTGATATGCAAAACAAGGTAAAAGATCTTGGAGATAAAATTGGTGGTATTGCGGCATCTTTGGGATTTAAAAATTTGAAATAAATTGAACTATTCAACTGTAAAATCTCAAATTCATCAGATAATCATTAGCGAAGTTGCTAAGTATTACGAAAAAGCCATTAGTCCTGCTGGATTATCAATTGAAGACCTTAAATGTCTTGAAATTATTGCCAAAATAAGTCAATTCGAGCAAGATATTAAAGTCTCTATTGATGACACTTTACCATCAAAAGAAGAAATATCTGATCTTTTAGCTTTAGTTAAGCAGGCGCCGAAAAATGACTGAAGAATTAAAATCTGCAAAGGGCAAGCTTTGGAGAGCTGGAGTATTATCTTGGAAACTACACAAAACTCAATTGGATATGGACGATGCTATAAATAATAGCGATCATAGTCTTTTTGTTATTAATTGTGGTCGGCAGATTGGAAAATCTTACTTTCTTTGTGTAAAAGCAATTGAATACGCACTAAAATATCCAGGAGCTAAAATATCTTATCTAGCTCCGCAAGCAAAAATGGTAAAAAAGATTATTCTCCCTCGTATTCGAGAAATTTTAAAAGATTGTCCAAACGACATAAAACCAGATTACAAAGTAAATGAACAAGTTTATATATTTAAGCATAATGGATCAGAAATACATATAGCAGGAACAGATGCAGGAAGATCAGAAAATCTTCGGGGACAAGTATTTCATTTTGTAATTTGCGATGAAGCTGGATTTATGGACGATTTAAGATATATTGTGTCGTCTATTTTAGTTCCAATGATTTCAACTACCAAAGGGAAGATTATTTTATCATCAACTCCTCCGATTTCTCCAGATCACGCTTTTGTTGGTTATGTGCGGCAGGCCGAAAAAGGCGGTTATTATATTAAAAAAACTGTGTACGATAATCCACTTATTGAAGAAAGACAGATTAAAGACCTTATAGAGGCTTCCGGTGGAGAAGAAAGTGATGCCTGGAGAAGAGAGTATTTAGCAGAATTCATCACTAGCGCTAGAGACGCAGTACTTCCAGAAGCAACCGACGCTTTGATGGCTGAAATTACCCAAGATTGGAAAAAACCAGCATTTTACGATACTTATGTCGCTGTAGATTTAGGATATATTGATAACACGGGTATGGTATTTGGTTATTGGGATTTTTTAAATAATAAGCTTATTATTGAGGATGATGCGGCATTTAACAAACCCACAAGCAGTAAAATTGCCGAAGTCGTTAAAGAAAAGGAAAAGTCTCTTTGGCAAATCAACAACACAATAAAAGAGCCTTATCGACGTATAATTGATGGTAACGACATAACAATAGCAGATTTAAATGCCCCTCCAAACAACTTGAGATTTGTAAAAACAAGAAACGATGATCCTCAAGCAGCAGTAAACGAAGTTAGGGTAATGTTGTACAATAAACAAATTATTATACATCCCAGATGTGTAAATCTAATTTCTGAAATGAAATCAGCTATTTGGGATAATACAGGGCGTCGATTGGCTAGATCAGATGAGCAGAATAGAGGTCACTTTGACATTTTAATGGCTTTAGTGTATCTTGTAAGGAACCTTAACAAAAAGAAAAACCCATACCCTCCAGGAGGATATTTTTTAGATCCAGAGACTCATTACATACACCCAGACAAATTTATACATAAAAATTCAAATGCGGAAGTATTAAAAAAGGCCCTTTTATCTGACTTTAATAAGCGATTTAAAGGCGAAAACAATTAATAAATTGTATTAAGGACTTATCATGGCAGAAACCACTAGCAGAGAGCAATATTGGGCAACTTTAGATAAAGAAGAAGTTGCCACAGAACTTAATAAAAAGATCGAAGATTGGTATACTCACATATCTACTAGCGGTATTTTTAGAAGAATGCGAAAATGTTATCTTGCTTATTATGGATTTAGTTCTGCAGGTCAAGGCCACACAGCTTCTGAAGTTACTTACGGCGGCGATCAAGGTGAATTATCGCTATTTAAAGTAAATCAACTGCGTAATATTGTTCAGCATATGCTTGTAATGACTACAAGTACACGTCCAGCTATGGAAGCAAGATCAGTGAATACTGACTATAAATCACTCTCTCAAACAATTTTAGCAAATAGTATTTTAGATTTTTATATGCGAGAGAGAAAGCTAGAGCGATATTTTAGAGCTGCAGTTGAACATGCTTTAGTTTACGGAGAAGGTTTTATTCGTTTGACCTGGGATACTTCTATTGGCGATGAGTATATGATCGACAATGAAGGAAAAACAATATATACAGGCGATGTTAGATTCAGTGTTCATAATCCTTTAGACGTCATCCGTGATGTTTTTCAACCTGATAACAATGAGCACGATTGGATGATTGTTCGTTCTTTTAAAAATAAATATGAGCTTGCAGCTAAGTATCCCGATCTTAAAGATGAGATTTTACAGATTGGATCTAAAGAAGACATTGATCTTGAGTACAAATTAATGAATTTTAATTTAACTACTTCTTCTGATCTTATTCCTGTTTATGAATTTTACCATAAACGATCTGAAGCACTTCCTAATGGGAGAATGGTAGCTTTTCTAACTAGTGATGCAGTAATGTATGATGGAGATTTGCCTTATCGAGATATTCCAATTTATAGAATTGCTCCTTCTGATCAAATGCAAACAACTTTTGGATATACTAGTGCTTTTGATTTATTAGCGCTTCAAGATATTACTGATGCGCTGCACAGTACAATTGTGACTAACCAAAGTACTTTTGGAGTGCAGAATATTGTGGCTCCACAAGGACATAATCTTAGTGTTAGTCAATTAGGCGGTCTTAACTTTATTGAATATGATCCAGCTTCTGGAAAACCTGAACCTCTAAATTTAACTTTCACTCCTCCAGAAATTTTTAATTATTTGGGATCTGTTGAAAGAACAATGGAAACTATTTCAGGAGTAAACAGCGTAGCTAGAGGTAATCCTGAAGCAAATCTAAGATCTGGAAATAGTTTAGCTCTAGTACAATCTATGGCAATTCAATTTAATAATGGTCTTCAACAATCTTACGCACAATTAATTGAAGATGTTGGAACAGCAGTAATTAAGACGTTAAAAGATTTTGCTTCTGTCGAAAGAACCGCAGTACTTGTTGGCAAAAACAACAGAACTTACATGAAATCATTTCAAGGCAGAGATCTTAAAGATGTAGATCGCGTAGTTGTCGATATGGGTAACCCACTAGGAAAAACTACTGCTGGAAAGCTTGAAATGGCCAATAATTTACTTCAAATGGGACTTATTAAGTCTCCAGATCAGTACATGACTGTAATGAAAACAGGAAATCTAGACATTATGTTAGAGGGTCCTGTAAGAGAAATGACTTATATCAAACAAGAAAATGAGTGGCTTTCTGAAGGAAAAGAGGCTCCTGTTTTGATTACTGATAACCATGTTCAGCATATTATGGAACACAAAGCTGTGTTATCCACAATTGAAGCTCGTATGAATCCAGAAGTAATGCGAGCTGTGCGTATTCATATCGAAGAGCATGTAAATGCCATGAAAAATGCAGACCCTGATTTATTGGCAATGTTGGGAATTCAACCTCTTCAACCTGGAAAATCTGAAATGGATAATTTAGATCCAGCGGAAGCGACTGCAAGAAGAGAAACGGAAATACAACAAGCATCAATGCAACCTCCTGCGGCTCCTCAGATGCCAGGACAACCTGCTATGCCTCCAGATATGACTACTGCTCAACCACTTAGCGTAGAAGAAATGCAAGCTGCTGAAATGCAAGCAATGATGCAATCTCCCATAGGATTAGGACCTCAAGAATTACCAAATCAACCAAGTTTACCAACAAATGCATTGACTGGACTTCCTTGGAATCCTCAGTCAGGCGGTTTATAAAGAAAGAGCGAATCATGAGTATAAAAGAGAATACATTTAATGGATTGATTCTTAAAGATGGGGACATGTCTGGAAATTTAGAATCTCCTGCAATCGACACATCTAGAGTTGAAGCAGTAGTTTTTTATGCTAACTGGACAGGCTCTCCTACAGGATCATTTAAAGTTCAGGTTTCTGTTGATGATGTTAATTATGTAGATTTAGACGATTCTACAGTCGTAGTAACTGAAGCTGGCGATTTTATGTGGAATATTGTAGACACAAATTACGATAAAATTAAAGTAATTTATACTGCTTCTGGCGGTTCTGGAACTTTAAATATACAGGCTAATGTTAAAGGTAAGGAGATTTAAAAATGTCTTCTGGTTATATAAGATTACCACTAGAAGGTGGCGGCGGAACTGGAGCCGTAGATTCCGTTAACGGACAAACAGGTGTTGTAGTATTAGATACTGGCGACATCAGTGAAGATGGTAATCTTTATTTTACCGATCTTAGAGCACAAACAGCAGCTGTAGTAGATAGTCTTGCTGGATCACAAACAGATCAAGCTCCAAGTGTAGCAGCAGTAAATGCTGCATTAGCTGCTATTTCTCCTTCTACTATTGCATTTGAACAAGAAGTATACGTAGCTAAAAATGGTGACGATTTAACTGCAGATGGATCTTTAGGAAAACCATATGCAACTATTCAGGCTGCTATGGCTTCTATTACTGACGCAAGCCCGACAAAAAGATATGCCATCAAAGTAGAAGCTGGAAACTATTCTGAAACAGGTGATTTTGAATTAAAAGCCAATGTTTTTGTGATGGGCGCAGGCAAAGATATCACTCGTATCGGAGCCACATCTTTTAAATTAAATGCAGATTTTTCAGGAAGTGCGGACAATCGTTCTGGCTTTAGTGATTGTACTCTTTTAAATCCGTGCGATTTTGATTGGGATTCTGTTTCAAGC
>CAZNER010000074.1:0-9279 GCA_964572065.1 uncultured Candidatus Saccharibacteria bacterium | reverse complement strand
TTTACCTAATACTGATTGGATATTAGGGGGGTGGGGAACATTTCAGGAACAACATAAAAATTTAAGAAAAGCCTTTTGTGATAATGTAGAGGTAGAATTATTAGATATGAAAGGAGATAATGAACCTAGATATGATGATTATATAAATTATTATGTTAAAACTAAAAGAACAAAAATAAGGAGTTTAGGAGTTGATAAAACTTTAGCAGAGATTACAAGGAGATTTGGAAAACGATTTGCTTATACAAGATTTGGAGATGGTGAATTACAAATGATGGAAGATTTTAAAGGGCATCAATTTACTCAATGGGTTACTCCTAAATTTAAAAAAGAATTGATAGAAAGTTTTAAAATTGACCATGATGATTATTTGATTGGCAATATAGCTAATATGGCAATAGAAGAAAAAGCAGAAGAAGGAATGTTTATGACTTTTCCAAATAATAATGAATTAGTAAAGATTACTCAAAAGTATTATAAAGATAAAACTTTTTATAGTCCTATTGCTTTTCATTATGCTTATATTTTTGAAGAAAAATTATTTAATCTTGTTATAGATTTGTTAAAAAAACATAGAGTAGCTTTTGTAGGAGGAGAACATTTAAAATCAATAAAGAGAAAATTAGGAATAACTGATTTTGTAGTTACTCCTAGTGAACAGGCTTATGATACGATTGACAAATGGTATCCAAATGTTGAAGTAGTAGCAGAGAGAAATGATATAATTTTGTTTGCTTTATCAATGACTGCTAATATTGTTCAGAAGCGTTTATGGAAAAGTAATTTTAACATAGGAACAATTGATTTTGGAAGTTTGGCTAATGCTTTAGTTAATAAAAATTTAGCTAATCATACTTGGATTGCCAAAGCTAATAAAATTAAAAAATTATGAAAACAGATAAATTTAAAGATGGATTAATGGATGAGTATTATCGTTTATTTTCTCCTTATAAAAGTAGAGCAATAAAGCTATTAGAGATTGGAACTTATAATAATGGTTTTCTTGAGTGGGCAGAAGATTATTTTAAAGAAATTGACCTTTATGGAATGGATAGTTCTTGCCGTAGTATGGGAGAACAAAATATAACTTTAATACAAGCTAACCAAAATGATACAAAAACATTAAAAGAAATTTCAGAAAAGTATGGTGATTTTGATATTATTATTGATGATGCTAGTCATTTTGCAAAAGAAACAGAAAATACTTTTAATGTGTTTTGGAGAAATATAAAAGAAGGAGGAGTATATATTATAGAAGATTGGATTGTTGGGTATTGGAATAACACAGGAGAGAATAAAAAAAGAGAAGGAATGGAAAAGTTAATAGCTAATTTGATTATAAGAAAAAAAGAATTAAATATAAAAAATTTAGAAATTTTGTTGAAAGAACCTCTTTGTTCTTTAGCTTGTTTCTATAAATAATTATTTATGAGTAATTTAAAATGGACAGGTGAAAGAGTTATTCCTGACATGATGCAAGAAGGAGAATCTCCTGAACATCAAGCTCATTTAGATAGAATTTTAAAAGAGCATATAACTCGTTATAATTGGGCAAGACGCTTTTGTTTAGATAAATTAGTATTAGATGCTTCTTGTGGTTCAGGATATGGAACTAGAATTTTAGGAGATGTGGCAACTGAAGCATATGGAGTAGATATAGATATAAATGCAATAGATTATGCGTGGGAGAAATATAGTAATAAAAAAGTAACTTTTAATTCTTGTGATTTGTCTAAACATTGGATAACTAGACATATTAATTATCAAGTAATAGTGTCTTTTGAAACTATTGAGCATTTAGAAAATCCAAATATATTTTTAAATAATGTAAAAGAACATTTTACAGAAAAATTTATTTTTTCTATTCCTTTGAATAATGCTAGCGAATTTCATAAAGTAGTTTATACTTGTGCTGAAGCTATGAAAATGATTGATGATATTTTTGAAGAAGATTCAGATACGATTGCTTATTATACACAAGATATGGAGAAAATAACTAGAGGAATAAATGAAAATAGTAGATTTATTCTTGGGGTAATTTCAAAAAAATGATAGTATCTGATTTTAAAAATTATGGTAATTTATTTTCTAAATATGTTAAAAAAGATATTTTTAATTTATTAGCTTTAGGTTGTGGAGTTATCAGAGGAGAAGAAAAATTAAATGCAAAACATATTTTTGGAGTTGAATGGTGTGATGAAAGATTGGATATTTCAAAAGAAAAAGCAATTGTTATAAAGTATGACATAAAAGAAGTGCCAAAAATAATTCCTGATAAGAGTTTTGATGCAGTAACTATGTTTGATGTAATAGAGCATATTACGAAAGAAGAAGGATTAAAATTATTAAAGGAATTGGAAAAGAAAATAAAATATCAAATCCTATTATTTGTCCCAATTCAAAAAAAAATTCCTGATATAAATTATTTAATAGATTTGCAGGAGAAACGGAAGGAGGAAAATTTATCTTTAGGACATCATCTATCTATCTGGACACCAGAAGAATTTGAAGCTCTTGGGTTTACTGTTGAGTATTCTCCTGAGTATCATAAAGATAAAAATATGGGAGCTGTATTCTGTGTAAAAAATTTAATTAATTAAAATAAATTTATGATTAAAAGCGATAAAGTTTTTCAAAAAGCCGACCAAGAAAAAACCAAAGAAGAAATCCCAGTTCCAAAAAGTGGAATAAAAATTGAATTATTCCGCGAAACTTCTATTAGATTAGAACAAGGCTGGGGAGGGGTAAAGATTGACAACTTTACTTCAGACCTAATTTTAAAAGAGGGAATATCTTCTGATAAGCCCTATAAAGTAGAAGAAATCTTTTTCAAAGACCTCCTTCAGTATTACTATAAACAAAATGCTGTAAAATTATTAGAAAGAATTTACTTTTATCTTGAACCAGGAGGAAGTGTAAGAATTATTATGAAAGATTTGAAGAAAGTGATAACTAAATATGCTCAATATCTAGATAATAAGTATCTTGATATGATTTATGGAAAGCAGAAAGATTCCTTTTCTATTATCAAATATGGATATACAGTAGAAACTTTATCAGAATTATTACAAAAAGCAGGATTTAAAGAAATAAAAGAAGTAACTCCTCAAGTTGAGTATTATAATGCTGAATTAGATATGATGTTAGAAGCAAAGCGACTTAAATAATTAGTATCCCAACTCTTATGAAATATACTTGGAGATGCCAAAAATGCCAAAGATATTTAGCAACAATAGAAACAGACCCTACGATGCAGGTTCCCGTTGTTCAGCGGACTCTTTGTCCTCGTTGTAAATCAGAGAATAAAATTTCATTGAATCCTCATGTTGGTCATTGTGTATTAAGTTGTGCTTTTAGTGAAAAACATCTCAGTAATTTACAGGAAGAAAAAAGAAAAGAAGCTCCAAATCCTAAAATAGTACTTGTGGAAAAACTTGGAAAAGAGATTTGTATTGATTCAAGAATAATTATAAAAAAGAAGTAATATTAGTTAAATTTGACAAAAAAGGCATAGTATCTTGACTTTTTTGTCAAAAGGTGTATAATATTGAATAACTAAGGTTAGTTAAAAACTTCATACTATTCAAGGCATACTTAGGGATTTATGTTCTCAAAACCACGCCTATAAACAATTTGTTGTTTTTGGCGTGGTTTTTAGTTTTTTTAAGGGTTGGGATTTTATCGTTTGGGATTAGGAATTAAACCCTAATCCTCAAAAAAATTAATTACACAAAAAAGTCCGCCTTTTTTGTAAAAATATTATGCCTGAAGTTACTGATAAATATATACGAATTCCTGTTGCTAGAAGAAAACAAGGAGATAGAATTAGAACTATAACAATTTCTTCATCAAAGGGAATAAAGGCTTTATACGCTGGTAATAGAAAAAAGATTTTAACTTATTTATTTTTAAGAAGTAAAGGCTGGACTATGCCAAAGGCAAAAAAATGGGTAAAAGAACATCATAATAAAAATAAATCAATAAACTTTATGAAAACTAAAAAAAGTAATCAACAAGAAGCAACTCGTTTTAGTTTTGCAATTCCTATTGTAAAATGTTATGAAGAAGTAACTAAAGGAGAAGATGGGAAAGAAGTAAAAAAGCGTTATATAGAAGGAATAGCTTCTTCAACAGATATTGATTTGCATGGAGATAAGATGGCACCGAGTGCTATTAAATCAATGGCAAATAGTATCAAAAAACATAAAATCGGCTTAAATGCTGAACACGATAAATCTTGGCAATCAGATTTAGGAGATGTTACTAAACTTGCTGTTGATAAAGCTAATAAATTATTAATGAAGGCAGAATTAGATATTACATCTAAAGCTAAAGATTTATGGTATGCGTTAACCACCAAAAAGAAAGAATTAGGACTTTCTATTGGTGGTTTTGTTAAAGATTATAAATTAGAATGGGATAAGAAAAAAGAACAATTCTCCAGAATTTTTAAAGATATTGAATTAGACCATATTGCGGTTACTTCCACTCCCGCAAATCCTAAAACATGGGTGGGAGCTATTACTAAATCAGTAGAAAAATTAGAAAAAAACAGTAATAAAGAATTAAAAGAAATTTTGGTTAAGGAATGTAAGAATATGAGCAATAAGAATTTTGATACAAAAGCACTACTTAATTTTATACACTTTTCTTTATCTAAATTAGATAAGGAAGAAGTAAGTGAATTATTAACTAATTTTAATGAAACGCTTATGTTAAAAGAGAAAAAAACTTCGCTTGAATCTGACGAAGCAAAAAAGTCCAAGGAAGAAAAAAAGGATGAAGAAGAAAAAGAGGAGGAAACCGAGGACGAAAACGCTGAATCAGAAACCCAAGAGAACGAAGATGAAAATAAGGACGAATCTGAAGACGAAGAATCTGAAGATGACTCATCAAAAGAAGATGAGGAATCAGACGATTCTGAAGATGAGGATTCTGAAGAATCAGAAGATGAATCCGAAGAATCTGATGATGATTCCAAAGAAGATGACGACTCCAAAAAGGAGGATGAATCTGATGAGGATGAATCTGAAGAGGAAGAAGATGAAGAAAAATCAAAGGATTCAAAAAAGAAAAAGGAGAAAGAGGAAAAAAGTATTACCAAAGAAGAAGTAAAAGAAATGATTGATAAGGGCATAAAAAATGGTTTAAGAAGTTTCTTTGATAACCTTTTTGGCAACAAAGAGGCAAAAGAAGAAGCTAATGAATCTGAAGAAAAGACAGAAGATGAAGATAAGGAAAAAACAGAAGATAAATCTTTAATGAAGACTATCTTGGCTAACCAAGAGAAAATCATAAAAGGTTTAAACAAGAAAAAAGGTATCAGGAAAACTGTTGCTTTAGAAAAAGATGAAAAGAAAGAAGCAGATGAAACAGAAGAAGGTAAAACTTTTAAAACAATGAATGAGGAATTAGACGCAACTAGAGAGTTGCATAAAAACGACCCCGATAAAGCATTTTCTGAATGTGGCAAAGTCCGTGAAAAATGGGCAGATAAATAATAGGTCGTTATAACTAATTAATTTTGTTGAGTATTATGTATAAAAATGTTGCTAAAGGGTTGTTAGAGGCAGTAAAAGTGTTGGAGAAATCCAATGATATCAAGGATGGCTTGGCTCAAGCCGCAAAAATTCTTGAAAAAACTGTTTCTACCTCTACAACTTCTACATACGCCCAGCGTGAACACTTGGATAATCGTCTAGCTGACATTACCGATAGAAAGACACCTTTCTTAGATAAAGTTGCAAAACGAAAAGCCAATGGTATTACCCATGAATGGGATATGATTACTGCTCTTGGCAGTAATGATACCGCTACTGCTGAGTGTGGCACACCACCTGAAAATGAGGCAACGATTACTCGTTACTCTGCTCAAATCAAAACTTTTGCTTCTAAAGTAGAGGTTTGTGATAAGGCACAGTGGGGTGCTTCGGATTATTTCAATCTTATGGATATGCACTTGATGCACGGCATGAGAAAAATAATTCAGGATGTAGAGACAAAAGCTTTCTATGGAGATGCAACTACAACTCCTGCTGAGTTTGATGGTATTTACGAAATCGTAGATGCTTATGCTTCAGGAAATATAGTAAATGCTTCAGGAAATAAAATCTCTACTACCTACATTGATACTGCTATTCAGACTATTATTGATAATGGAGGATTGCCTGACACTCTTTATATTTCAGCCAGAGATATCCGCCAATTAGCTACTACTTGGGCAACTGTGGTTACTTACAATGACCCAGGAGCAGGTATGACTTTTGGTTATAATTTAGCTCGTTATATGAGTTATGCTGGTCCGTTAGATATTGTGATGGATACTTTCATCAACACTACTAACTCTCCGAATACTCCTAATGATGATGCCTTTATTTTAACTAAAGGTGAGATAGCATTGGCAGAAGCAGAACCAATGTATAAACTTCCAGTTTATCGTGGTTTGACCCTTGCTGAAACACAGACTGTTGTGTGGAACTGTGTACTTGAGGTACGCATTCCTCAATGGCAAGCTATTATTAAAGGAATTGGAACTACCTAAAATTATAAAAGGGCGGGTGGTTTTACTATCCGCCCTTTATATAGGATTAATAAACTAAGTAAAAAGTTATGAGTGATGAAAAAAACCAAAGCCAAAACGACAATAATAATTCACAAGAAAAATTTAAACCTAACAAAGACCGAAAAGTGTTAGTTACAAGCAAAACACTTTTCAATGAGAAAGTCGTAGTAGTTTATCAAAGGATAAAACCACAACTTGGTCCTCTCAGAGAGCAATTCAATATTTATGAGTTTAATAATGATGGAGAAGCAGTAATGATAGAAAGGGACGCTATCTTATTCTTAAAAGATAGAGAAAGTAAAGAACCTTTTATTGGAGATACTAAAGTATTCAGTTTAGATAAAGAATTTGAGTATGACCTTGAGAAGATGAAAGATGTTTATAAAATAGAGAAAAAAGATAAATTAGATGATAGTTCATCTGAATAATTAATTAATCTAACTTAAAACTTATATGTCTGTATTAATTCAAGTACATAGAACACATGGAGTTTGGAAATTCTATGAAGACCCAGGCAGAGCTTATCTTGGTCAGATTTTAGCATCTACTAAAGAAGATGTGCCTGCATTGGCTTCTGCTATTGCTAAAGTATTAAGAGATGAAGAAGTTACTGGTTATGAAAAAATTACACAACCAGATGGAAGTGTAGAAATTACTTTAAATGGAAAAAGAGCTGGAGCTTTTGAAAGGGATTTTAGTGATATTGCAGATGCAATAGATAACAAATAAATAAAATTCTATGGAAAATTTTACTAATAATAGAATAGTTCAAATAGATTTTGATGCGGCTGTTTCTAGCAATCTTTCAGGAGAGTGTAAAGAGTTAGTATTAACTGCAACACAACCTACTTATGTTAGATTTAATCAAGCGTCTGTTACTAATGCTAATGGTTTTTTGATACCAGCAAATATTCCAGTTGTTGTGCCACTTACTAAAGTCAATTCAGTAGTAGCTATTAAATCTGGTTCTGCTGGAAAGTTAACTATTCTTGAGTTATTCTAAAAAATTAATAAGGAAATAGTTATGAGAATATTAATGACTAATTTACGGTTATCTTGGTATTCTGGCTCTGATACTTATCTCTATGCTTTAGGGAAAGAATTAATAGCCAGAGGGCATCAAGTTTCTGTATATTCAAAACAAATTAGCCCCGTAATGCAAGGGAGAAGATTTGAAGAAGCAGGGATAACTGTTCTTTCTTCTTTGGAAAGAGATTATCAAAAAATTGATAAAGATTTAGATTTTGATGTAATTCATGGACAGCATAATACTCCAATTTCAGAGGCTTCAAGAGTTTTTCCAGAATTGCCTGCCATTTTTGTAAGTCATGGAGTATTGCCTGAACCAGAAAAACCACCAAAAGATGTTTTAATTTCTAAGTATATAGGAGTATCAGAAGAAGTTGTAGATTTTCAATTTAAAGATATTCCAAAAGAAAAGAAATTAGTTATTCGCAATCCGATAGATACTGAAAGGTTTTATTATGCACCAAAAAAAGCCGGTAAAAGATTGAAGATTCTGATTGTTAGTAATTACTTTCATAATACTTGGAGGGGAGAAGAAGTGTGGGAAATGGCAAAAAGTTTAAATGCAGATATAGATATAATTGGAACAAATGGAAGAGTGATATTTGAAACAGAGAAGGTAATTAAAGATTGTGATATTGCTATAGGGCTTGGAAGAAGTATATTAGAAGCAATGTCTATGGGCAAACCTGTAATAGTTGGAGATTATAATGGCTATGATGGAGTGATAGATAATAAGTCTTATGAAATTATAAAGAAGCGTAACTTTTCAGGAAGGACAGGAAAAGCATTTTGGACAGGAAAAGAATTAACTGAAAAAATAAAGACTATATTTTCCCAGGATTATGTCAAGTTAGGAAAAGCAAATAGAGAGATAATTCTAAAGCACCATAATATTAAAGATACTGCAATTAAATTTGAAAATATTTATAAAGAGATAATTAAGTAAAGAGTATGAGGAAATATAAAATAGTAGGATTAACAAGAGTCAGAAATGAATCTTTGATAATCCAAGAGCATTTAGACGCTATGGCTGATTATTGTAATGGAGGAATTTATGTATTTGATGATGCTTCTACTGACAATACTGTGGAGATTTGTAAAAAGCATCCAGCAGTAAAAAAAGTCATAGGAGTGAAAAAATGGGACGGAGATACAGAATTAGCCATAATAGAAATGCACCAAAGGCAAGCACTTATACAAGAAGCAAAAAAAGACAATCCTGATTGGTTTGTCTATTTGGATGCTGACGAAAGGTTATTTTATAACTTTGTAGGATTAGACAATAATTATGATGTGGTTGTTTCTCAATTATTTGATTTTTATATAACTGAAGAAGACAAAGATAGAGAATATTCAGGCAATATTATTGCTTTAAGAAGATTATGTGGTCCTGAATATAGAGAAATAGTATCAATTTTTAAAAATATCCCAGGAATCAGATTTACTAGAAAGCATTCAAGAAATCCAGAAGTTACTTCTTATCAGAGAATACTACGAGGAGGTTGCATAAGACATTATGGAAAATCTATTTCAATTAAGAATTGGGAAGATAGATGTGATTATTATGTAAAACGCGCACCTGAGTATAAAGCTATATGGGAGAAAAGAAAAGGAAAAGCAGTTCATAAGGAATCTGATTTTCTTAGACCATTATATCCTTGGGATGAAGTCCATAAACACGCTACTAG
>CAZNER010000073.1:0-9333 GCA_964572065.1 uncultured Candidatus Saccharibacteria bacterium | reverse complement strand
TTAAGGTGTTTGAAGAAGATACTGAGGTCTTGGTAGATGATTCTAAAAAACACGGTCCTTTAAATAAATGGCAATACAGTGGTGAAGAAGGAAAAAGGGGACCCGGATAGATAAAAATACCACCATAGGGCCGAAGTCCTCCTAGTTTTTCTATTTAATTTAAACATTTTATAACAAAAAAAATTAAATAGGAGGACTTAGAGATGAAATATTTAAAACTTAAAGAAGAACTTAAAAAATTGGCAAAGGAAATACGCTTTTGGAAGTCTAAAAGAAAGATAGATAAGCGTGAGGGATTTTCACTTTGGCAAATAGAGTCGAGAATCTGGAAAAGGAAATATGAGTTCAGACATAAACATATTGCGTACTGTCAACTTAGAGGGCGGCTTAGGTGGCAAATTGAGAAGCCCGCTCCAGATAATCTCCCCAACGAAAAATATATTGAGGAGATTATGGCCGAACATGGAGAAACTATATGTGCTAGTGCGCAAGGATCTGCCTAAATCTCAACAAGCAGTGCAGGGTGGCCACGCGGTAGCAGAATATCTACTTCGTGGCCATTTGTCGTCTTGGGATAATGGTACGATCGTTTACTTAGCAGTTGAAGATGAGGATGAATTAAAATCTTGGGGAGAGATTTTTAATCTTGCATGTGCTTGGTGGACTGGATTCAGAGAGCCTGATAGAAACAATGAATTAACTGCTATTGCAGCTCTTTTAGATAAAGATGAGCAAAATATAGTAGAGGACTTGAGGTTATTATGATTGATCCAGATGTTATTACGCAATATAATTTAAACGAAAAAGAATTACAAGAACATATTTTATTTTGGGTTTGTGCGGCTGGTAAAAATGGCCGCACGGCCGCAAAATGCTGTGATAAATTCTTGAATTTAATTGGAGCAAATGAAATTTATTTACCGTTTACTGTTATAAGAGGTTTACCCAAAGAAGGGTTGCCAAATATTTTAAAATCTTGTGGTATTGGTTGTTATACTTCCAAAGCAAGAACTATGTGGGAATTGGCGCATAGTAGTTTAAATTTGAAAACATGTAAAGCCTCTGATCTTGAAGAAATATATGGTATAGGTATGAAAACGTCTCGTTGTTTCATATTGCATTCAAGAAAAGGCGCAAGATATGCAGGGCTTGATACACATCTTTTGAAATTTTTGAGGGAATTAGGACACGATGCTCCGAAATCTACACCAACTGGTAAAAAATATTTAGAGTTGGAAAAGATTTTTCTTAAGTATGCTGATGAATTAGGTAAGACACCAGCAGATTTAGACTTAGAAATTTGGAATAAATATAGTGTGAAGCCCTTGACAAATAGAAAATAATGATTATATTATAGTAAAGTTCCTGTAGTTCAATGGTAGAACGGGTGCCTCTAAAACACCGCGTCGCGGGTTCGATTCCCGCCAGGGACTCCAAGTAAAAGAGGAGAAGAAATGGAGGATAATGTTAAGAAAGAGCTTAATGAAATTGAAATGATACTTACCCGTTGGAAAAATTCTTATATGAATTTTGTTAAAGATAATACTGATTACTATTTATGTGAAGAGTTCATGCACGAAATTATGGAACAAGCATATCCTCTCATATGTAGATTGCACGAAGAAAAACATATAACTTATGATGAAATGAATGATTTTTTGGAGAATCGTTGTTTTAAACTTGTAAGAGATCTTGCTGAAGAAGTAGAAAAAGCGCCAGAAAAAAGTTGATAACAGGAGATAGGCTTAGAAGCAGCCATTCTATAATGAGTGGAGTCGTTAAAGGGGCAGAGCCTCTATAGATGGGCTTCTGGACACCATTTGACCTCACGGCTGGATGGAAGGTGTTTGGGAGTCCTTAGACTGGGACTGTAAACCCCTGCTCGTAGTGACCAGCCAGCGAGTACCTTTGGCGTAATAGCACACTATTATCAACTTTTTTTCAAAAAAATACTTGACAAATCAAAATTAATGCTTATATTAGAGGGTAGGATGGAAGAAAACACAAAAAAGGAACTTGAAAGTTTGGAATTGTCAACTAAGTATTGTAGAAATGACAAACTTAAGTACGTAACTGACAAAAATAATGAGTTTTTATTGGAAGAGATGAATGAGTTTATGGAGAATCATGTATACTCATATGTACAACACCTTGTTTATGACAAAGCACTTACTCAACAAGAGGCTAGTGTTTTTATGGGCAAGTGTTACAAATATTTAGAAGATTTATATAAAGCAATACAAGAAAAGGAGAGGAAATAAAATGAAAAAGGAAATTTTTGATGGCTTTTATGCCGGTTTTGATAATGTTAAACATCGTCGAGGCCCAGGCGGAGACTATCCGTATGTTTCTGCTGACGATGTTACGGATAGGATGAACAGATTGTTCGCTGGGAATTGGTCTAGTGAAGTTAAGGATTATTATGAGACTAATGATGATATAGTTATAAGAGTTAGAGTTACTATTCTAGATCCAGATACCAACATGTGGTTTTATCATGAGGGTTTTGGTGGGCATAGAAAAAGTAATCGTGATGAAGCAGGAAATGGTTTTAAGTCTGCTTATTCTAAAGCTCTTGTGAATGCTTGTAGGAGATGGGGTGTAGGGTTGTATTTAACTGATGACGAACCTCAGGTTCAGAATACATCTATGACCCAAACTACTGTGCCTCAAATGGAAACGCCTCCTGTTGGGGGTAGCGGTGTTCCTAATGTACCACCTACTCAGGTGAGTGTTAATGTGCCGCCTACACCGGCTCCCGCGCCGGCTAACGAGCATATACCTTTTCCTACAGAAGTGAAGGCACCTGCGGTTCCTAATATACCAACGCCTGGTCAGGTTAATACTCCGGTTAAAGCTGAAGTTACAGTGCAGCAAGAACAAGTGACTTCGCCGGCGGCTGCTAGTTTACCAAAGATTCCTGTACCGCCAGTGGCAAATGGCGGTCAGCCCGGCCCAACTCCAGTTGTACCGGAAACACCTGCACCAACAACTACAGATACAACAGGTGGTGCTGAAACAATAAGTGATGTTCAGAAGGTTTCTATTGAAAGTTTAATTGATATATATGGAATTCCTTATGATGATATGGTTCAAGGTGCGTTGGGTGAAGCTAAACCGATTGACAATTTAACTCATAGTGAAGCTATTTCTATTATTCAGTATGGTCATAAAGTATGTAAAAATAAATAGGAGATTAAGTTATGTCAAAATCAGATTATGAGGTATTTGAGAAGTATTTGGAAGAGGGCGATTTTACTGTATTAATTTTGAAAATACCTTTAGATGAAATTGAGGATAAATTAGCTTATTTTGTCAGGGACAAAGGCAAAATTAGCCGTAGTTTCTTTGAGGATTATGTTATTGCAACTACGGTAGCTAATATAAATCAGCTTTTACATCATCTTAATCAACAAATTGAAGACCCGCCGGATCTAATTAAACTTAGAGAGGAATTAATGGGTTTGATTATTGAAATCAATCCGTCTTTTGATCCTGATAACTTAATTATTAATAGAAATTCAGTTATTAAAATTAAGAAGAAAAAAGAATTAGAAAACGGCGAAAAAATGTTGAAGGATAATAAGTATTGGGAATTATCTTATTATGAGGATGTTAATAAATCTAACGAGAGTCCTAAAGACGAATCCAAAGATCAACAGTTAGAGGCAATCGACAAAAAGATAAAGGATTCTCGTGATAAAAGAAATAAAAAAAGTTCGGGTAAAATTAAAAAGATAGATGAATTAGAATTTATAACTCATCAAGTATGGTGGAAAAGAATAGGTCAGTATATTACAGTAAAACAATTCAACCCTAATGATGCTGAAAGTATATTAAAACAGCGTTATTTTCATAACAGAACTAGTTTTGAAACTTTTATAGTGTCTGTATGTGTTGTTGATTTTGAAGAGTTGTTTTCTAGATTAGATAGTATGGGCATACCCGCTCGTGTAGCACCACCTATTCTTATGCATGAATTATATCAGTTGTGTTATAAGACTAATAACTTTCTTACGTTTACCAATGCTCAAGAATTGGCGGATGATGGTGCAGATGCCCCACCTCAACCTGAAAAGTTTGATGGTAAATCTCAAAGATGGAAGCGATCCGGCGATAGAATGGCTGATTATGTTAAACAGAAACAGAAGAAAGGTTTTAAAGATGTGCCTAAAGAGGATCTTTTAGGTCTTGATGACAACATGAAGGTTTTTCTAATTGGTCAGGATGAAGCTGTAGATGATATGGTTGAGGCAATTCAGAGAGCTAGCGTTGGCTTGAAAGACCCTGTGAAACCAATTGGTTCGTTTCTATTTGCTGGGCAGACTGGTGTTGGGAAAACTTTAGCTACTAAAGTTTTAGCCAATGAATTAATTAAAGATAAAGACAACATAGTTACAATAGACTGTTCTGAGTATTCATCTGATCATGAGTATTCAAAATTAATTGGTGCTCCTTCCGGATATATTGGTCATGAAGCCGGTGGTGTGTTGACTAATGCTGTTGCTAAAAGTCCATTCAGCGTGGTAGTATTTGATGAGGTTGAGAAGGCAAGTTATAAGGTGCATGAACTTATGCTTCAAATACTTGAAGAAGGTCGGTTAACTGACGGAAAAGGTAGGATGGTTCCTTTTAATGAAACCATTGTAATTATGACTTCTAACGTCGGTGTTAAAGAAATGGATGCTATTGGTAAAACAATTGGTTTTGGTGATGTTGCTAAAATGACGGAAGAGAAAAAGGGACAGGCACTGGATAGCGCGTTGAAAAAGAAATTTAAGCCTGAGTTCCTTAATAGAATTGATTCTATTGTATATTTCAGATCTCTTAATAAGAGAGATTATATGAGAATAATTGACATCGAGTTATACAAACTCAATGATAATTTAAGAAGTAATAAGACAGGCTATGAGAATTTAGAGCTTAAGTTTGATAAAAAGATAAAGAATCTCATTTATAAGGAAGGTATTGACGAGCAGTATGGTGCCAGACCTTTGAAAAGGACGATTGAGAGATCGGTAGCTACCCCACTTGCAAAGAAATTATTGAGTGATGCGGTTGATAAAAAATCTGTTGTTAATGCTACTGCTGTGCGGGGTAAGGTTTCTTTTAAAATAGAGAAGAAGATAGACGATGCTCCTTTCTATATGTCTGGTGAATATAAAGAATTAGAGAAAGGAAATAATAAAAGAATTGGGAAGTAATTATGAAAAGTATGACTATAAAAGAATTAGAAGCTAAATTAGGCGCTATTTTATCCGCTTTACGGGTTGAATATAAAAAGGTGTCTTTAATAAAAGATATATCAGTTCAATTCGTTCTGGATAGATTTGGTATGATTGTGTGTGCTATAAACAGAATGGATTATAAACTTATAGATACGGCAGTTAGTGATCAATATCAAGGTTGGGAAGTAGTTTATATTACTACTCAGGATAATTTAGATGAAAAAAGAAAGGAAGTTTTATGGTCTTTAATGAGGTGTGGTTATATTACATGGTTGAGATACAGTCTTACTGATAGCCAGTTTAGAAAATTGATGTTTGAAAGTAATTTAGCGTTTGAAATTATAAATAAAAGGCTGGAAATTTGGGGAGACTTACCTAAATATAGATACTTGGTAGAGTGTGATACTTTTGCTAAGAGTCAGGGGAGAATCAGTGAATATTTATCTAAAGAACCAGGATATTTTGATCATATGCCAGGGGAATAAAAGGGGGTGTCTTATAGTGGAGAAAATGAAGAAAATAAATGGTAGACTAGAGCCCGCTCCGGAAAGAGTTTATGCTGTGAAAGACGGTAAACCTTTTAAATGTGAAAAATGTGGAGCGATTCAAAGAATTACAGATGTTCAGTTTGGTGAACAATACAAATGTGAAATTTGCGGCGGACTATTGCATGAGTAGAAGAGAAAAAGTAAAAGATCGAAAAGAGAAAGAAATAAGAAGAGGTAAATATTTCTACGCAAAAGGGAATGATTTCTCTAGAATAATAAATCCTGTTCCTATTGAGTTTGTAGATCAAATTATATGTGGGGATAGTGAGGAAGTATTAAAGAAATTACCTGATAATTGTATAGATTTAGTGTTTACTTCTCCGCCATATAATTTCGGCTTGGATTATGATGCTACAGACGATGCAATTGATTGGCAAAAATATTTTGATAAGTTATTTGCTATATTTGATGAATGTATCAGAGTGCTTAAGTTTGGAGGAAGAATAGTAATAAATATACAACCATCATGGTCTGATTATATTCCTACGCATCATATTATCAGCAAATTCTTTATGGATAGAAAATTGATATGGAATGGTGAGATTTTATGGGAAAAACATCATTATAATTGTAAGATTACAGCATGGGGTTCGTGGAAATCACCAAGCAATCCATATTTAAAATATACATGGGAATTTCTGGAAGTATTTTGCAAAGGAGATTTGAAACATGAAGGGGATAGTAGTTTAATAGATATAAAAAGCCATGAATTTAAAAAGTGGGTCTATGCTAAATGGGATATACTTCCGGAAACTAAAATGCAAGAGTTTAAACATGATGCTATGTTTCCAGAACAATTGCCTGAAAGAGTCTTGAAGTTATTCAGTTATAAGAATGATGTTATACTTGATCCATTTAACGGTGCAGGAACAACTACTTACGTGGCGAGAAAACTGGAAAGGAGGTACATAGGAATTGATGTATCAAACACATACTGTAAAAGGGCAGAAAGACGTACTACACAAAACGATTTATGGTGTTAAGGAAAGGAGAAGAGTTATGACTAAAGGTTTTAGTGTGAGAAGTAGGGAGATTGATAGGCTTATTAAGTTCTACAATCAGAAAATTAGAGCTATGCAGACTGGTGCTATAACTGCGGTTCAAAGAGATCCTCGGAGAACAGTAGCTGGGCAGATACGGTCTATGAAGGGTACTCTAGTTGAGGAGCTTGCGGGCGAGATTATGAGATCAGCGTGTATTGAATTAGGTATTAGTGAGGATAGATTCAAAGTGGAACGAAAGTTTAAAATTGAGACTACTATAACTGATCCTAACTATATTGGTGGCCTTAGTGAGGAGGTTGCTAGACATGTAGCAGAAAACATTGCTGAATTTGTTAGTTATCTGGAAGTAGACTCGGCGCTTTTGGTTGATGGTTTATTTGTTCTAGGTACAGAATGCAAATCATTCACCGAAAAAACAATGTTTACCCGCGCAGTTCACGATGCTGGTTTGTTGTATAAGTATCATCCGAACAGAAAGTACATTGTTCTTCAATTAGAGAACGCTCTGGGTGGGGATTATGCAGAGGATAAGGAAGTATTTCTCGGCAGTCCTGCGGCACATATTGCGATGTCGGATTATCCACATCTTGATATTGAAGTCTGTACTCTATTGGATGGTGCTAGATGTTCAAGTAGGCCTATTCATGAAAGTGGTTACTATAAGGATATAAGTGTTTATAAATTAAACAGGACGCTTAATAAGTTTGAGGAAGCTATTACTACAAACTTGAAAGCTTTGCCACACAAAAGAATTTATAAGTATAATTATTCTTATATTTATTAATCAAAACGTGGAACGAACATTATAAGAGATAGCTCAAGGGTCGAGGGTTGCTATCCACCTTAATGGTAAGTGACTGACCCCGTTCCACATAAGATAAAAAGGATTTGACATGGAGTTAACGATTGAAATAACACAATACTGCGAACATAATTGTGATTATTGTTCTAGTAATGCATCAGAAGAAGGTAAACATCTTCCTTTTGGTATTATTAGAAGTTTTTTAGATCAACACAAGAATGTAGATAGAATAAATGTATCTGGCGGAGAGCCTTTATCTCATCCAGAGTTCTATAAAATTCTAAAGTATTGTAGAACTTTTACTAATAATGTATGGGTTTATACTAATGCAATTGATAGGATTATTTATAATACTAATATAATTAAAGAAATTCAGACAGAAGCAAATGTATGTCTTGTTCCAGGTCGGCATGTTTATTTACCAGCCAATGTAAACAAAACACATTTACTTCAATTAGTAAGACAAGGCCGGGCAAAGAATATGAAAGTTGGAAATTACCATGTTTCTAGAAATTTAATCGGTTGTGGTGCTTGTGAAAAATGTAACCACTCTTTATTACAAGCAGATGGAAAAATTGTATCAGCACCATGTAAAAAGGATTATTAAAATGAAATTTTTTTATTCAGCATCAGTAATGGGGTATGGACAAGGGTATAGATGGCATAAGAATTATAATTTTCCAGATTTTCCTAGAGTTACAAGGACTATGACATATGACAAGAAAACTGGTATTCCTTTTGCTGTATTAAAATTTGGAGAAAGTGTTTGGAATAGAGTGGGTCTGCATAATATAGGAGTATTTGACTGGTTATTAGACCATACATTTTATGATCCATCAATGTATGATCTGTCAAATATAATTCTTTCTCTTGCTGGAACTGATAATCAGTTAAAAGAGATAATGTATACAATTAATCTTTCTGATTTGGGTCTTGGCGGTGTGGAGCTTAATTTCTCATGTCCGAATGCTAGAAATTTCAATAACAGAGAGATACCGGAAAGTAAGTATCCTTTATATTTGAAATTAAATTGCCGGCAAGATCCTTATGAATATGATTTAGATAATATTGCAGGTATAAGAATGAACTCTGTGCCAGGAAAATTTTGTGGGGGTTGGTCTGGTAAAAGAGCTCAGAAATACAATTGGCCTAAAATAAAGATATATAATTATCAGGGATTGAATGTAGCAGGTTGTTCTGTTACGTCAATGGATGATATAAAGTACTTGGAAGAGGAGTGTGGTTGTAAAGAAATAGGAATAGGTTCTATTATTTTGACTAATCCAAGATTTGTGGAAGGCCTAAAGGAGGAGTAGTATGGCTGATAATAATAACGGTGATGTCCCAAAAGGATTGAAGAAAATAAATCCGTGGCTCAAAATGACTCTATTAATACTTGGTATAGCAGCGTTTATCGGCGGTGGAATATGGCAATTAAATGTGACATTTGCTAGTAAAAACCACGTAATAGCTGTTGAAAACAATGCTGAGAAGGCTAGAACATTATTAGCCGAGGAGTCTGTTAAAGTACTTCAAAATTTTCAAGATAAGATGAGACAAGAACAAAGACAAAAAGAATTAAAAAGTGATATAAGAGAATTAGACTGGAGAATGAATCAGCTTATTGAGGATATAGAAAATATAAAACGTCAACTATGTAAAGACCCAGAAAGTACTTATTTAAAGAATAAGTTGAAAAATAAAGAAAGAAGTCTAGAACAATATAAAAAAAGATGGGATGAGTTATTAAA
>CAZNER010000072.1:0-9528 GCA_964572065.1 uncultured Candidatus Saccharibacteria bacterium | reverse complement strand
TTACACCTATACTCCAAGTAAAGAGCAATCTAAGAAAGAAGCTTACGATAAAGCGGTAAGACAAGGTAGAGCTATTCAAGTAAATAAAGAAGATTATGATAATATCATGAGTATAATAGAGGATATAAAGGATAGATTACCTCATATATCTGGACATTATACCCCTTACGTACCATCCGAAACTGTAGAAGTTGATTAAGTATGTATAATATGTAAAAAAACATAAAAGAGAAAAATGAGTCTTATTGGAACGTATAGAGCAAGCTGTAATAAATGTCTTGAAGATGCAGGTCCATCCTCCTCATCGAGGGTAATTAGTTTTACAGGTTTTAGACCTTCAGGTTTACATTATGGTAATGCTTTAGCTGTTTGTTTATATGTTTGGTCAGGTTCAAGTCATGTTCATGGTGACTGGATACCACTAAAACGTGAATGGCTATAATGTCTTAATGTATTTATATTTGAATCAAGATGGTAGATTTATCACGGTTAAAACAATTAGAAGAAGAATTGAGGCTGGAGGTAGAAGGTAAATTATCAAATGGACCCCTATTGGATATCCTTTTCACTTACTTCAATACATTCGATACCTATATAGTAATAACGGATAAGAAAAGAAATATATTATTCTTAAATGAATCAATTAAAGATAGAATATCAGATTTAGGACACGATCCTGAAAAATTTATTAGAGCTCCTTGTATAGGAATATTAACAGGTGAATGCCCACTAAAGGATAATTGTCCAGTGGTTAAATGTATGGAAACTAAAAAAGTAGTAGTTAAAAAAAATACAAAGAGTCCAATGTCCGATAAAATTTATGATTTAGTTTGCATGCCTCTAAAATACAATGGTGTATCATCAGTTGTTGAAATGTGGACAGAAGAAGAGGAATAATGGCATTAGATTACGAAAAGTTTATGCTTAAGCAAACTGAATGGCGTGGAGAAGTCACAAATAAACTCGATAATATAAACCGAGATGTAGATGAGATTAAGTCTGACATCAAAGATATAAAGAAACAAATTAATCGAACTAATGTAAGAGTAGCAACAATAGCAGGTACAGTATCGGGTATAATAGCTATGATAACTTTAGCTGTAGCGGTAATGGTATAATTATATGAAAGTAGAAGGTTTATTAAAATTAAGTGAAGAAGGGGAATACATATTAAGCTTAAAGCAAGCTAAAAAAATTAGTGAAAAATCAAATATTAATATAATTGAAAAAACTCCTTTCAACTTAAGAGGAAATATAAATATAATCAATAAAGCGGAAAATGATAGAATTATAGCTGGTTATGCTAACATAGCAGTTGTAGATTTAGAGGATCAATTTATACCTATAGAAACTTTAAAGAAAGGTATAGAAACATTACTTAAAGATCCACATTATTCAAATTTAATGTTAGTTCACCAAAATATCCAAATAGGTAAAATAATACCTAGTTATGGAGACTTAGAGACACATGTTGATGATAAAGGTCTCTTTATAGTAGCAGAAATAAGAAGAGATATTAAAACAGCAGATGAAATTTGGAAATCTATTTTAGATAAAGAAATAAATGGTTTCTCAATTGGATGTGAAGTTTTAAGAGATCATGAACATTGTGAAGATAAAAAATGTATAACTGTCCTTGATGAAATTAATATATTTGAGGTTAGTGTTTGCTCAAAACCTGTTAATGAAAATTCAGGTTTTATTATAGTATCTAAGTCTAATTTGGATGATTATGTATGTAACAAATGTCTAGAAAATGTGAAAGAAATGACGAAATCAAAGAAAGAGACTAAGACTGAGGAAGTTAAAGAGGAAGTAGAGGAAAAAGAAACAAAAGAAGAAGAGAAGACTGAAGAGCAACCAAAAGAGGAAAAACAAGAAGATGAGGAAGAAATGCCTGAAGAAGAACTCCCAGAGGAAGAGGAAGTCGAAGAATGGAATAAATCTATTGAAGATAGAATATCTAATATAGAAAGATCTGTATCTTCTATAACTGAAATCATACAAAATATGGTTGAGCCAAAAGAAGAAAAATCAGAAGAAATTCCTGAAGAGACTCCTGAAGAAAAAGCCGAAGAGCCTCCAGTGGAAGAGCCTCCAAAAGAAGAGGAACCTCCAGAAGAGGAAGAAAAAGGTGCACCCTTTGGAAGCATGGATCCAGCAAACCAATCATCTGCAGCAGCTCCAAGTCCAGATTCTTTGGAACCTCCTGCATTTTATAAATCCCAATTTGATGACCTTAAAGAGTCTATAGACACACTCACAAAAGCAGTAAAATCATTGATAGACAAAGAGGAACAGAAACTTTCAATCAAAGCTAGAGACGACCAAATCGAAGCTCTAAAAGAAAAAGTTAAAATATTAGATAAGTCAAAAGAAGAACCTAAAACAGTTCAAGAAGAAAATGAAACTGAAGAATTAGAGCACGATGACAATTTTATAGTCAGAAGAGGCGAAGTTTATCTTAAACCTTAATTTAAGATAAGATGTCAGTACATAATGTTATTAAAATAAAGTGATAAAAATATGGCATTTACCTCAGTAGCAGAAGATGTTATAGTCCAGGAAGGAACATTTGCTTTCGATTACGATGCTTCAGGAACAGTTTATGCTGGTCAAGGAGTATATGCAATCGGTACTTTACAAGTTAAAGCTCCTGCCGCAACAACTAAGATAGCACATGGTTGTGTCGGTGTAGCTGCATATGAAATCGCTGATGGAAACCCAGTAGCAGTTTACGGACCAGGTAACATAGTTAGGTGTAAAGTCAGTGGTTCTTCAGTAGCAGTCGCAGCTGGAGATGCTATGGCATGTACAGCTGAAGGTTACTTCACAGAAGATCATCAAGCACAAGCAAATGCATGTTGTTCTGGAGTACAGGCTATTGCATTAGAGACATCAACTACACAACACGGAACAATTAGAGCTCTATTAGTCTAAGCAAAAAAACCCAAACACGTATATACGTATGTTAATTTTATGTAAAATAAATATTTAGGTAATTATGACAAAAGCATTAACAAAACTTTTGGAGTATGGATTCGCTGGTAACTCAGAACGTAAAAGACTCCTAAACAAAGAATCCTTCAAAACAGCTTTAGAGGACTCATCTTGTTATTTTAGAGATGAAGATAATCCAAAGAGAATAGATGGTTATAAAGCTCTATTGCAATCTGAAAGAAACGCTATAAATGCATCCACTTTAGTTCAAGAGGAAGTATACAAAACAGTAATTGAGGGTTCAGAACCATTCAAATGCTGGAGAGAAGCCCAACCAATTATAAACACAGATAGTTATTCTGTTAGATTTGTAAAAGGAGAGGATGGAACCTATGCAGAAAAAGTAGCAGAAGGAGCCAAAATCACCATAGATACACAGGAATATTCAAAGACCGATATCACAATAGATAAATATGGTGTAAGACCTTTAATTACAAATGAATTGATTGAAGATGCTCTCTTCGATGTAATCGAACTTGAATTAAAGAAAGCTGGAGCAAGAATGGAGAACAAGCTTAACAGAGTTATCCTTAACGCTGTTTTAGCTGGTGTAACCACAAACACTCTAAACCCAGCTGGACCACATATTGCAGTTTCTGATATTGCACAGGGTATAGGTAAAGTCAAAAAACAAAATTACCTACCAGACACATTAGTTCTACATCCAACAGCAGAAGCATATCTTATACAAGATTCAAATCTTGCATATGTATCTTGGGCTGGCGGAAACCAAACCTTAAGAAATTACGGTCTTGGTGGAAAACTTATGGGTTTAACTCCATTTGATTGTACTGCAACCGATGCAGCATCACCAACATGGGATGATACCACAGCTGGTAGTGACGTAACCGCTTTAGTATTCTCTAAGAACGATCTCGGAGCTACATGTATGAGAAGGGATCTTACAGTCGAACAATACGATGATCCAATCCATGACTTAGTAGGTTTAGCACTTACTATGAGATATGGATATGGTGTACTTCAAGAAGCATCAGCTTGTAAGATTTATCATAAGTAGTCTCACAAAGATTTCTATAATCAATTAGTGAATCGTGTATGTTATCTATGTTCGTTGGTTTTGTTAGGATTATCCTTAAATCCTAGTATTAGGAATGAACTGCATAGATGATGAATTTATGTTTAATAAATGTTATAAAATGAGGAAATGATGATATGCCTACACAAGGCGGTAGCATTCCTGTATTATCAATCGAAAAACTTTGGATAGACCATACTGGTAGAGGTATAAATCTCCATTGGGACGGTACCAATTTCTTTTCTGGTGCAGCAACCTGTGGTATATATGCTTCAGGAGCAGGCGGTGAACAAGTATTACCAGCTGCAAGTACAAACGGTTGGGTTAGAATCACCATGATGAGTGGTGGTACTGGAACTTCATTCACTGGCTATTTACCTGTCTTTAAATATAAGTGGTAAATATGTTGCATGGAAAAGGAGCAGGTAATTATTCACAAGGGAGTCAATCTTGGCTTACAAAGAAATATCAAGCTAAGAGAAGAAAGGGTTTACTAGATAGAACTAAATTAACTAACGATGAGATTCTTGAATATGAAATATCAGGTTCTCAAGGTAGAGGAGCAACAAATAGTGACACTTTTCAAATAAAACAGTTCCCTTTTCCAACAGATCAGAGTATAAGAAGAAGAAAAACTATAGATATGAGGAAAGTTGATAAGAAAATAGGCGACCAAGAAGATATCATCTAAAGTAAGCTATGGCGGATTATACTACAAAATACGTTAATGAAGAAGATGTTAGAGGATTCTTTACACCTCCATTAGATTATGATGACATCACAACAAATGAAATCCTAAGAAAAATAGAGGCTGTAGAAGATTATGTTGAAGCAGTTTATTTCAATGATGGTTCAACAACATCTGGAAAAGCAAGGATACCTTGTCTTCTATTAATAGCATCAAAAATAATATTAGCACCAGAATTAGCTAAAAAATATTATACTCTAAGTAGAGAAGCTTTAGGTGATTATGAGTATGAATTAGCTCAGCCTATATCAAGAGGTACCGATATACAATCATCTCCACATGTTATTTCAGTAACTTGGGAAAAAATGGCATTACAAATGCTAAATAAGAGGTCAACTAATAACAGGTGGAAGGTATATAGGAGTAATGATTAATGGTTTATACCAGACCTTCAAATCTATATCCACCTAATTGGAACAAATTAAGATTCGCTCTATTTGAAAAATATAATTATACATGCCAATTATGTGGTAGATATTCAAAAGGACATCTTCACTTACACCATAAAAAACCAGTTAAACTTGGAGGCTCTCATAGTGAGTCAAATTTAGTAGTATTATGTTCAGATTGTCATTATCAAATTCATCATGATAGAAAATATAAGAGATATATATGAGTTACGAAACTTTATTGAATAACGTATTATATAAAACTACTAAAGCGTCATCCCAAAATCAATTAGGAGAATGGACTTACACTTATACTGACAGTACAACCAAAACTAAATGTAGAATGGTTCCTATAACTATAAGTGAAAGGATAGAAAGACCAGGTATATTTGATGATGTTAAATATACTTGCTATTGTGTATCTTCAGCAGGTTTAACTACAAATTCCACGATAACATATCAAGGTGTTAATTACAGAGTAAAAGCATGTGAATTCGATTCTTCGTTTCATCATCAAAAAGCTTTATTGAGTTTGATATCATGAATTTAAAAGTAACTCAAATTAGAGGAAAAAAGGATATAATTAGGAAATTAGAGAAAATAGATAAATTCGTTCCAAATTCTATGCAACATGCATTACAATATGGAGCTGATTTACTAAGAGATAGAGCTATACAAAATTTAGTTAATCTCTCTAAGGAGCCTGGTATGTCTTTGGATGGGGAATCCATAGCCAATAAAGAAAATTGGGGATGGCAACCTGAATCTCAATTAACTGGAAGACTATCATGTAATTCAAAACATGCCGCAGTAGTTGAACTTGGTGGTGAACAAACAGGTACAACTCTAGTTGTAAAGAGAGGTAGTGGAGGTTTTCCAATCGGAAAGCAACAATATGGTCAAGCAAGTTTTGATGATCAAGGTAAACCTATGATAAGAAGAGCATTTCTAATACAAAGACCAAAATATTATTTTAGAAGTGCTATTGAATCTCAATGGGTAAAGGAAAGTATAAAAAATAGAATCAAAAGAGATGTCTGGAAGAGTATGAGGAGCGTATTATGAGTTTAAGTGCAATAACTGATATAAGAAAATTCTTATTAAGTTCAACTACAATAACTAATATTGTCAGTAAAAACGATATAAATATAGGTTGGATAAAAAAAGAGGATAATTTTCCTTGTATAACAATTAATCAAGCAACTGGTACGGATGTTGGTTATCTAGGATATAATACTGCAGCAGCAGGCTCTCAAATGAGAAGAGAGACTTCTACTGTTCAGATTGATATTTATGGTAACACACGTCTACAAACTCTACAGATTGCTGATGCAGTTGTTCCAAGAATGATTTCAGGTGGATGTAGGAAGGATGCTGATATAGATGATTATCTCGATGAGTATGGTAAATATAGAAAAATTCAAACTTATACTATGACAAAAGTTTTCGATGACTGATGTTTAAATGTATTGTTAATATTTGTAAGTAAATTAATGTTTTAATGATAGGTAAGATTAATTATGGCTGGAACAGTCACAGGTAAAAACGCTAAAGTACATCTAGCAGCACATGCAGGTGGAGCAGCACCAACTTGGACAAATAAAACCCATTCAACATGGGGTATTGCTGATTTCTCTCTAACAATTGATAGAGGTACTATCGAACAAGATTTGATTGGAGAAAAAGGCAATTATTTTGAACAAGGATCTTTATCTTTAGATGGTTCTCTTACTGCATCAAAATTTGCAACAAGTGGTTTATCTGATATCTTAGATAACTTACTTGACAACGATGCAGGAACTTATGCATATTTAGCCATTTCAGGAACAATATCTACAGATACAGATGCAGTATATCTCAGTTGGTATCTTACATCATGCCAAGTAACTGGTTATGATATATCCATCGGGGATGCTGATACAATAACAGAAGCAAGTATAGATTTCGTAGTTCTAAATCCACAGGATATTAACTACCTAAGCAATTGTTTGTGGGGTTAAATTATGGCAGGAACACCTACAGTATATACAGGAGAAGATGCAACTATCTATTTAGGTAGTGGAGGAGTAACAAATAAGCTCAGTCACTCAACATTAGCTATATCTGATTTTTCGTTAACACTGAGTAAAGGTACCGCTGAACAGGAATTAGTTGGTGAGAAGGGTAACTTTTCATTAGCAGGTTCATTATCAGCTGAAGGCTCTCTAACCGCTTGTAAGATGCATTCTACAGCTGTCGGTAAGTTAGTTAATAATATGATAGTTGGTTGTCCTATAAGTGTATCAGGCAATTGTGGAGCAAATTCTTTGCACTTCTTTTTACAAAGTTGTCAAGTTACTGGATTTGATTTCAGTATAGGAACTGCTGACGATATCACAGAAGGAACAATAGATTTTACAATGCTATATCCATATCTGTTATCTTCAAATAGATCCACAGCATCAGGTGCAAATTATCCAATAATATCAGAATGTTGGAACTGGAGCTAATTGTACTAATTTATGTCTTAATGTTTATATATTATATCAAAAAGTAAAATAGAGGTAATTCATTAATATGGCAGAAGATACTAAAAATGAAAATACACCACCAAAAGATTTTGATGATCTCAAAAGAAAAATAAAAAAGAAAGAAGGAACTGATAGAGAAGCTGTTATAAAGCAAATAGCAACTAGAGATAAACTTGAAAGAGATTATCAAGAGGATATATTGAGCGTCACATTTGAATCATCCCCAGAGACTAAAAGGATGATAAAGGCAAAAAAACCTACACAACAAGAAATGATGATGATAATGAGACTATCAGCTGAAGCCGCAATATATGAAGGGAAAATGGATAACGAATCTCTTCAGAAAATGGTGGAAATTTACGAAAAGTTACCTGAATTAGCAGCTACACTTAGTTTAGATGCATCTCTTAATATAGAATTTTGGAAAGAGAAAATTTCTTTCTCTACATTACAAAGTTTTATAACAGAGTTAATTAGAGAGACACAGAGGGGTAGTGGTGTTACTTCAGACGAATTAAAGAAATTTCGTTAAGAGCGGATTAGGCCAGTTAGAAGCTAGAGTCTGTAAATTCTTACACAAAACACCTTCGGAGGTTGGAAATATACGTAGAAAAAATCCAATTGATATAGCTTTTATTGAGAATTATATAGTAAATGAAGCTGAAGAAAAAGCAAAGGCTTATAAAGAAGCTGGAAAAAAATCTCATAAAGGTAAATCCCGAAGAATATAGACATTAATGTATGTTAGTATGTTTAAATGTTATAAATATAGTGTGATAATATCGTAGCAACTGTTCAAGTGGAACAGATTACTGGAGCAACTCCTGGGACTTTCACTTATAAAGATAACTCAGGTACAGCTAAATCAGGTACAAGATATCAAACTTCTGATCAAGTTGATGGTAGTTTAACTACTTATCCTATTCCTATACCTACTGTAGATTTAGGATTTAGTGGATCTTATTGGACTACTCATTGTATAAACGTTACTGCAGCACCTTCAACCTATATAAAGAATTTGAAGTATTATCAAACATGGACAAATTCTTCAAGAGTAGATTGGACTTTAGGTAGTAGTCAAGCTACACCAGCAGGTTTATATATTGCAGTGTCAGCATCAACAGTAGCAAGTTGTCAGACTTTAACACAAGGTTTTCCTTCTAGTATGTATAAACAAGCAACCGGTACTGAATCAGTAGCTGGGACATTGATATCTGCAGCAACAACAGGTTATACTTTCTTTTCAGGAACATCAGTTGGGCAACCAAGATTATCTGGTGGAATGTGTCTGATAGATAACTTTAACTCTCAAACTAATGCTCTGATGGTTCAATCAGGACAAGTAGTTGGGGCTACTACAGGTAGAAGTTATTGTATAGCTACACAAGTTATTGTTGGTAGTGGAGCAACACAAGGAGAAAAGTCTGATAAAACAGCAACATTTGTTTATAGTGAGGTTTGATTGTATATATTTATGTTAAATGTTATCATACAATCGAGGTGAGATTTGTATGAAGAATAATTACAGTGCATCAGAAAAAGCCTATGCGGCTGCAATGTTAGATGCTGAAGGACATATCTACGCTAATAGAAAAGTAAGGAACGATACTGGATATCCACAAACATATTATGGTGTTTGCATTTCTAATTTATCTAGAGACATGTTAGAATGGATTCAACATAGATTTGGTGGTATAATATATGTTAGAAAGAATAATAATATATTAACACTTCAATTTGTAAAACAACAGGAAATGTATTGGTTCCTTAAGATTGTAAGACCTTATCTTATAATAAAATCAGATTTGGCTGATTTAATGATACAATATTTAGAAAGTAGATTTG
>CAZNER010000071.1:0-9591 GCA_964572065.1 uncultured Candidatus Saccharibacteria bacterium | reverse complement strand
AGAGGCATTAAAGAAGTATGTTTAACTTTTTCCGTAGAAAAAGAAAAAATGATTTCGATCCGACAGATCCATTTGTTGTCAGAGCGGACACTGTCGGCGGTTTTTTAGATAAAAAACTTGAAAAATTTACGCTCGATCAGGATGTTGGAACGGAGAGTGCAATGGTGAGCAGTGAAAAGACGAAATATTTGGGTGTAACAGTAACATCAAAAAAAATTAAAATATTCCAATATCCTCTTAATGAGTTGAAAAAGATTTTAAAGAACTATTATAAAACTGATATCAATTTTAATATCTCAAATTATTTATCAAATATTAAGTTTCTTAAAAAAATCAATAAAAGGAATAAATTAATATTCTTCACTACACGTAATAATTATCAAAATAAAAGAAATCTAATAAGTGACACTAGAGCTTTTTTAGAATCATACGGTTTCAAAAACCAATCATATTTTACAAATAAAGATGGACCAAAAGGAGAAATAATTCTAAATACGATAAAAAAATTACCTAAACAGAAAATTTTAATAATTGAGGATAGTCTGATTCATATTATTCGAATGGAAAAAATTCTTAAAGAGAATGAAATAAATGATTATAAGTTTATAATTATAAACTATCCTTGGAATATAACAAAAGATTCTAGAAAGAGGTATAATAGTTGTAATGAAGCCTATAACGAAGACAAAATTGATAAACATATTAAAAAGCTCGAAGAAAATAATAGAATAATAAGAGTAAATAAATTATATGAACTTAAACTATAGATGAAAGGAAAACATATAAAAAGAACTGATTCATTCACTCTACATTCAATATATGGTGAATTCAAGCTTATTGGATATGAAATTACAAATGATACTAAAGAAAAATTTGCATTAGCTATAATTAAAGGAGATATAAAAGGAAAAGAAAATGTACCTGTTAGAATACATTCACAATGTATATTTAGTGAAGTATTCGGATCTAAGAGCTGCGACTGCAGAGAACAACTTCTTGAAGCAATAAATATAATAAGCAAAAAAGGAGGAATACTTATTTATTTAGATCAAGAAGGTAGAGGTCATGGTCTTATAACAAAAATAAAAGAATACTCTTATAAGGAAAAAGGATATGATACTTATGAAGCTAGCATTAAAGTAGGTGAAAGAGCCGATAATCGTAATTATAAATACGCTGTTGAAATTTTAAAGGATCTTAAAATACGCAGTGTAAGATTAATCACTAATAATCCAGAAAAAATACAGGCTTTAAAATTAAGTGGAATAGAGTATAAAGGTAGAATACCTATAGAAATAAAACCCAATAAATATAATAAAAAGTATTTAAAATCAAAAAAACAAAAATTCGGGCATCTATTAAATATAGTTTAATTTTTATACAAAAACATATGAAAGCATATTTTGTAGCTTCTATTATAGGGAGAGACAATAAAATAAAAAAGTGGCAGCAAGAGGTTGTAGAAACAATAAAGGAAATGGGCATCGATATGAACACTATTAATTTCGACACCCAAAAGACAAAATTAATGGAAGAAACTGAAGATGACATGGTCAAAGCGTTTAAAAGAAATACTAAATCAATAAAAGAAAGTGACATTGTAATAGCAGAGGTATCAGCATCAGATAGTGGTGTAGGATATGAAATCGCATATGCCTTAAATCTAAGAAAACCAGTTCTTGCTCTCTATAATGAAAAAGCAGGTGAACCTACAGCGCCACCAATTCAAGTCGGAACCCAAAAGTTGCTTACCTTCGAGAAATACAACGAGGATAACTTAAAAAATAAGATAGATAAATTTTTCAAAGATATTAGAAACAAGCTCGACACCAAATTTATCCTTATAATATCACCTGAGATTGATAGTTATCTCGAATGGGCAGGAAAATCTAAAAGAATGCACAAAGCTCAAATAGTAAGAAATTCCGTAGAAAAAGAAATGGAAAATGACGAGGAATATCAAGGATATTTAAACCAAAATAAATAAAATTAATCGGAGTCGAAAACAGTTTAATTCTCTCAAATTCTATTTTTGAGTAGTAATTGGTCTGCTTTGAAGTATATAAATTTTATCTTTCTCTATTGCCCATTCAATATCTTGAGCTAAACCGAAATATTCTTCTATCTTCTTACCTATACTTGCTAAATAAAGTACTTTAGATTTTGATATTAATTCATCTTCTTCTCCAACCTTCTTAATAATTCTTCCTGTCTTTTTCTTTACTGTATAACTCACAGGTGTAACTTCTCCTGAAACAACATTCTCCCCTATCCCCTTAGCTACTTCAATTAACATATTTCCATCCTCATTCTTTAAATCTTCAGTAAATATAACACCCGCAACTTCAGCATTAATCATACCCTGCACTACCACTCCCATCTTTACTTTTAATATATCTATACCTTTTTGAATTGAATACAAAACAGCACCCGAACGATATAATGAGGCCCAACATTTCTTTATAGATTCAATCAGCTTCTCTTTATCATCAATAAATAAAAACGACTGAAACTGGCCGGCAAAAGAAGCTTTAATACTGTCTTCACATGTAGCAGAAGACCTTACCGAAACTTCACCATACTTCTCTTTTAAAACTAAAAATGATTTTAATATGTCACTTTCTAACTTTTTACTTACCTCTCCATTTAAAATCTTCTTTTTAATTACTTCACCAATTTCCTCAAGATTTTCAACATCAATTTTCTTATACTTCTTTCTCATCTCTTTTTCTATACCATTTTGTTTAAGAAATTTTTCAAAAGCTTCAGTTGTAATTACATAAGCATCAGGGACATTTACTCCAATCTGCATCAGTCTGACTAGGTTAAAAGCTTTAGCTCCGACAAGATCCATCTCCGCTTTTAAATTATCAATCCATACTACTTCATTCGACTTCTTAATAACCCTTACTGAATCTCCAAAGCTACTATCATAAACCTTACCATTAGCAGCATCCACAACTACTTTCATCCCATCTTTTAATTTCTTGGAAGCATCTTTAGCACCTACAATACAAGGTATATCACTTTCTTTTGCTATTGTTGAAATATGAGCGGTAATACCACCAGTATCTGTTATCAGAGCAGAAATCTTACCAATAATTGGAATATCCTCTCCCATCATCTTAGAGGGCAAAACTAGAACAACACCAGGCTTAACTTCTTTTATTTCTTTTAAACTGCTTACAACTTTTACAACTCCTTCAACCTTACCTCCATTAACTGCAACCCCTGAAACTAAAGATTTATCCCTTCCATCATCCTTTTTGGGTAAAGACAAATGCAGACCAGGCCTCTCCTGCAACTCATACATATCTATAAAACCATCTTCTCTTACCATATATTCTATTTCAACAGAGGTTTTATGATAATCAGCTGCCTTAAATGAATTCTTGGCAATCTTTGTTATCTCTTTATAAGATAAGCATGACTTTTCTTTTTTATCTCTTTCTATAGCTCTCTTTACTCTATCGCCTTTTACAAAATAATAACCTTTTTTCTTCTCTCTAATATCTTTCCTTAATATCTTTCCTGATTTATCAACCCAAAAAGAATCAAACCCCTCCTCACCAGTCGCAATCAAATGATTATCCCCCCAGCAGGATTCAACTACACATAAGTTTGATTTTTCCGGATCAACAATAATTATTCCTGAACGCTCGGCTTCAACTCTTCCCATCATTATAAGACCCAACTCAAACCAATCAATTTTATTCTCCTCAGCAAAATCTTCACCTGCTTTATAAGCATCTTTTATACCATTGATTACTTCTTTAATACTTATTAAATCCCTGAATGCAGGTAGTGAACGAGGATTTTCATACCCTGAAAATCTAAAACAAGTTCTAATTGTAATCCTGGAAAACTTATCAACTAGATTCTTTACACAAGGTTTCAATTCCTTTTCAAAACCATTATCGAATTTGCCGTCCTTTTTGAATCTAATATATAGTTTAGGTGAAATAAGAAAAGCATCAGCACCAGGGAGACAAGCTTTTCGTAACTCTACGGTACCTTCAAGCTTCTTAGTACGAAAGTTATCTACATCAAAATAATCAAAATCCTTTGTTATAGGAAATATATATTTTCTATCCATAGCGAATTTATTCTATCTAATCAACTCAAAAATATCAAATAATATATTAAAGATAAAACTTGACAATTTTATAAGAGATATAATATATTATATCTAGGAATTCTTATCATTGAAGTGAGTTTCTCGAGGACAAACTGATATGATTGGCCATCGTATAGTAAGGACTTGTCTTTACTATACAACAGAGGATAATAGTATAAAGTGTATTCTTTATATTTTTTATCCTCATTTTTTTGCTTTATCTAAATTTTTTACCACACTCATATCTCCTTCTAATAACTTCTCTAATACCTTTATATCTTCCATTAGAACCTCTTTAAAATTTCTATTATAAAGAGCAACAGCGGGGTGATACATTATTAAGAATAATCTTCCCCACTTTTTATATACTTCCCCGTGCATATTTGATATCTTAGACTTAGGAAAAAATTTCCCCATAGCAAATCTTCCCAACAAGACAAATATCTTGGGCCTAATTATCTTAATAAATTCATTTGTCCAATACTTACAAGCTTTTATCTCATCATCAAAAGGATCTCTATTACCCGGAGGTCTGCATTTAACAATATTTGTAATAAAAACATCTTTTCTTTTTAGATTAATAGAATTAAGCATTTCATCTAAAATCTTACCAGCAGCACCACAAAATGGGACTCCTTTTTTATCTTCATTTGCACCAGGTGCTTCTCCAACAAACATTATATCTGCCTTAGGATTACCATCTCCTGGTACGACCTGATTCGCGGTTTTTCTCAATCTACACCTTTTACATTTTAAACATTTCTCTACAAGTTCTTTATAAGTCATATAAATTAAGGAATAATAAAATTCACTATTTCTCTAAGAGTACACTCCAATGTCTGCAGGCAAATATTCCCTAAAATTCTCTGGACTAATTACAAATTTCTCTTTACCTTTACCTTCAACAATCTGCCTTGCTACTTTCCTACAAATAGCTGTAATATTTCTTTCTAATTGTCTAACTCCAGCATCAAAACCTAACGGCCGAATAACAAGAGGCCATACACTTTCAGTAAATTCTATCTGATCTTGCTGTAAACCACATGCTCTTACTACCTTTGGTAATAAATAATGTTTTGCTATCTTCTCCTTTTCTTCATCAGAATAACTAGGAAAACGAATAATTTCCAAACGATCTAAAAGAGCCGCTGTCAAAGTAGACAATGTATTCGCAGTTGCTATAAACAAAACTCTTGATAAATTTATAGGATAATCTATATAAGAATCAACAAAACTTGGATTTTGTTCAGGATCCAAAATCTCAAGTAAAGCTGCATTTATATCAGCTCTCTTCCCTTCAGCAGCACTTACCTTGTCAATTTCATCTAATAGAATAAGAGGGTTTATCACCTCAGTTCTAACTAAAGCCTTTACTATTTGTCCAGGCTCAGCATCTAAAAAAGCTCTCGATTGCCCCTTTAAATCAGTAACACTTCCCATAGCACCAAGAGAAATTCGGACAAATTCCCGTCCTAACGCATGAGCTATAGACTTAGCCATACTAGTCTTACCGATACCCTGAATACCAACAAAACATAAAATTGGAGCACTTTTACCAATTTCTTTCATTTCCTTCATCTTGTCAAAACCATCTTTTACTCCACCTAACTGATCTGAAGGATTCAATTTAGCAACTGCCAGAAACTCAAGAATCCTATTCTTCACAGCTTCCAAACCATAATGTCTTCTATCTAATATCTCTCTTGCATACTTCAGATTTAAATTGTCTTGAGTATACCCTACCCAAGGCATCCTAACTATCCAATCAATGTATTTTTCTATTAATTCATATTCGCCACTATAACTACCGAATTTAGCCATTCTACGTAGCCTATTTATCATTTTTAGAGCCTTTTCTCTTAAACCTTCTGGAAGCGTTGTCTTTTTAACCTTCTGGGCAAGATCTTCTATTTCTTTTACCTCATCTGAATAGCTCCTATTACTTGGAGTAACTATCCCAGCCTGATTACCTTTGAAACTAGATACTTTTTGTGGTTTTTTCTTTATATGTTCCAAAAAATAAGATCCTTAATTTATTCAGTAATAATATACAAGAGGAAACAAGTTTGTGCAAACTGCAAAGATAGAAAAACACCAATACAGTGGAATATTAAAACCTAAAATTAAAAAAATTTATCTTTTATTACTTCTTTTGTCCCTGAGCTTCTACTTCTTTTACTAATCTTTCCTTTCCTTCTTCTCCTTCAGTTTCTTTTGCACCTGCCTCCCCTTCTATCTCTCCTTCACCTTCCTCAACTCCCTCTTCACCTTCTTCTCCCTCTAATTCCTCTTCTTCAACAGGTTTTTCTTCTTCCTCTATTTCTTTCTGTGGAGGTGCTATATATGCTAAAGTAGCATTTTCTGTAACTTCAGCTGTAAGCTCAACTCCATCAGGTATCTCCAACTCAGAAACAGCAATACTATCCCCAATATCATTCAATTCCTCTATACTTATCTCAAATTTATCTGGTAATTTATTAGGTAAACACCTGATCTCTAGAAATTCAATAGGTGTAACTAAAAATCCAGTACTCTCTTCTACAGCTTCCGATTTACCTGTAAATTTAATTGGAATTGATGTAGTAATTGGTTTATTTAAATCTAATTTATAAAAAGAAACATGTCTCATTTCATCAGTAACAGGATCAAATTGGACTTCACGTATCAAAGCTTTCCCAGGTTTTTTGTCCCCTTCGATTTTAATATCTATCATATGACTATAACCGACCTTATCAAATACTTTTTTAAATTTAACTAAATTAACTTTAATATTTATAGAATCCATATCTGGACCATATACGGTCCCTGGTATTTCTTGTTTTTCAAACAGATCTTTTACTCTTCTACCTACTATTTTTCTTTTTTGAACAAATATCTTCATTAATTAGTTAATTTTAAAATATTAGTTTACTCTTTATCCTCTATCTTTTTATTAATTTTAACAATCACATGCCTATCCTCTCCTTCTCCTTCACTCTCTGTTGTAACTTTATTATCATCTTTTAAAGCCATATGAATTATCCTTCTTTCAAAGGCAGACAATGGCTGTAAGCCTACATCTTGACCACTTTCAACCGCCTCCTGCATAGCCTTTCTAGCAAGTGATATTAAATATTCTTTTCTCTTTTCCCTATAATTATTTATATCAACAAGTATCTTTATCGGTTCATCTAACTCGCTTACTAGAATTCTACTTAGTATAATTTGAAGTGCATTCAAATTATTACCTCTATAACCTATCAAATTACCTAAATCATCTCCCTCTATATTTGCCCTCAAATACTTTTCATCTTCCTCATCTATCTCCATAGAAACTTTCATTTTTGTATCTAAGTTAAGATGATCCAATATCTCTTTCAGAACTTCTTCACATTTCTTTATAATTTCTGTATCTTTCATTTAATGTTAAAACAATTTATTATTTATTTTTCTTATTTAACTTAATATTTACCCAATCTGCTACCTTTTCACGATTCATAATAAGCTGCTGAATTATAACAAACAAGCTTTGTACAGTCCAGAAAACGCTTAAACCTGAAGGAAATATATTGGCTCCTCCCCAATAACCTAATGATGTAACTATAGTCAAAATTGGAAACATAAACATCATTTGTTTATTTGTCATACTCATTAATTCAGCCATATCTGGCATGCCTTCATCTTCTTTCTTCTTCTTTAACTTTTTCGGCTTCTTTTTTTTCTTATCCTTATCAAAACTTTTAATTCCAGTCAAAATCCTCGTCGTAGCAAACTGCGAACCACCAACTAATAATGCTAAAATTATATAAGGCATTATCTCGGGATCAGACCATGAAAAATCAGCCGCTACTTTAGATAAATCTATTCCTATAAGGTCTAAATTAATTCTTTCACCTTGAGAAATATATGCCCCTTCTGTTACTTCAATATCATCAAAATAAACCTTAGTTTCATCACTCAATACCGTCTGATTCGAAGGCGGTCTAATATAGAAATTAAACGTGGGATCATTGTCAGAGGTGATATATTCTGTACTTGAATTAGTAACAAAAATAAACGTTTTACTAACAGGTATATTAACTGCACTTTCTTCAAAAAAATCACTATATATCGAAAACTCAGTTGCTCTCTCAGAACGCATCTCCGAATTAATATCTTCCTTCTCTTTTTCTTTCTCCTCTTCTGACTTATTATTTTCTTCATCTATCAACTCCTGTTTTCTCTCATCTACATCTTCTACAACCTCAAATGAATAAGTCTTCTCAATCTCATTACCGTGCTCAGACTTAAGATATATCTTAAGTGTATGTTCTCCTAATTCTAAATCTTCCTCAGGATCATATTTAATGATATCCTCATCTTTTTTCAAAGATTGGAAATAAGCAACTTCATTGAAAGCATTCCAACCTCTATCAACTAAGTTTCTAATTCCTCCCCTAACCTGTATTAAAAGAATAATTAGGATGATGATAGGTAGACATCCAGCAAGTTGAGAAGGAAGATACTTTGATTGAAGTTTCATTAACTCCTCATTTAATTTCTCCTTATTTTTACTATATTTTTTCTTAATTGCATCATACTTCTTTTGAAAATTTTTTCCCTTTTCTGCAGCTTTAATCTGTGATTTTGTAAGCGGATAAGTAATAAGGCGGGAGAGTATAGCTACCGCTATTATAGCTAGACCTAAATTATTCCTTAGTAAATTATACAGAACAATTAGAATTTTGAATGTCGGTTGGTAAAATAAAACCTTAAACATTATTTAAAATTCAAATTTAATTTAAGTATCCCAATTGAAGTGTAATTCTATCAGCACATCAATTCATAGTCAATTTTTAACTATACTTTATTCACAACAAATTGTATAACTGCGTCTAACTTGAGAGAAACAAAATATTAAAAAAAATTCGATAAATCAATTAACTATCTCAGCTTCTTCTACATTCTTAATCTTAGCATCATCACTAATCAAATTTATAATAAATCTTGTCCAGAATGTACGAACAAATACAGTATAAGGAGCTTGTATGCCTGCAATAACGATCCAAAATACAATAGTGCCACAACATATAGAACCAATACTAAACCACCAAATGTCCGGATTAATAACTGCTGCCAAAATAATCGCAATAAAAGGAAGTACAGCAATTATTGATAAAAAACCTTTAACTATAGAAAATATACATCCGGGTAACAGCTGGGTAAGATAAGCTAAAGCGTACTTGCCTAAGTTATTCTTTAAAACCAAAAATCCTTCCTTTATACTATCGATAATTTTCAGCCTACTAAAAAACAATATTCTTTCAATAGTTTGTTTCAAAATATTAAATATCAAAGTAACAAGCATAAATATCGGTAAACTACAACATATTAAAAAAATACCAATCGAAGGATAAACAATTATCGGAACTACTATTAAGATAATGAGAAATATTAAAATCGGAAATATAATCAACAAATATAATAAATCAAACTTTAAAAATTTCATAAGATAT
>CAZNER010000070.1:0-9849 GCA_964572065.1 uncultured Candidatus Saccharibacteria bacterium | reverse complement strand
TTGTGGGATACCTAATCCTGTAGAGCATGATTATATTTATGGTGGTGATGGGTATGAAAGATCGTATGTTGAGTACCTTATGACTGATGCTAAAGAACCAGGCGAAGATTATACATATGGGGAAAGGCTTGTTGCCGGCGCTGTATTATATGATAGAAATCTTTATGCGCCACAAGATATTTATGGCGGAGAAGTTAATCAAATAGAAACTGTAATTGACACATATAAAAAGCATGGTCATAGAAATAATCAAATGATTTTGCAAATTGGTCAGCCTGGAGATATATTACTTGGTGATCCACCTTGTCTACGTCATATAGATACAAGAATACAGGATAATAAATTACATTTTATTATATATTTTAGATCCTGGGATTTATGGGGAGGTCTTCCGGCAAATCTAGCAGGCATTCAGAATCTTAAAAGTTATATGGCCAGTGAGATTGGTGTGGAAGATGGTGAAATGATTGTTGAAAGTAAAGGATTACATTTGTATGGGTATGCTGAAGACCTTGCAAAGTTGAGATGTATGAAGGAGTGTTAAAATGAGTAGAAAATATATGAATAACCGTTGGTGTGTTAGATGTGGTAAGGATGTTCCAACACCATATCTTAGAAAAAATACTAAATTATTTCCGCAGCAAGGAAAGGTATTGGATATAGGTTGTGGTAATGGTAGGAATTCCAGATATATGATGGGTTTAGGTTATAATGTTGATCCAATAGATATGGCTGTAGATTTTGGAATTAAATGTATATTAGGGGAAGATCCGTTGCCAAATAAGAAATATGATATATTGTTAGCAAATTATATTCTTATGTTTCTTGATGAGGATACGAGATATAAAGTTATGAATGAGATGAATTCTCGCGCAAAAAAGAACGCTGTTCTTATGATAGAAATGTATCCAGCTAAAGACGCATATGAATATAATTTCGATAGTATGGTAGATTATTTTTTAAATAATGGTTGGAGTAAATTAAGAAAATCGAAAGATAAATGTGTTTTGGAGAGGAAAGATGTATAAATGGAGAGTATGTCCTATACAGGGCCGGCAGTTATTAGATGTTAGGGAGGAAGATTTATTTGGAGATTTCCGTATTTGCCATACTTATAGAGGTGGTGGAGGATACGATCAGTTTCCAAAAATCTTCAAACGAAGATATGAACATAATTTATCTGTTGAGGAACTAGGAAAACAGTTTGTTGTACAATTATATGGTTGCCATTTAAACTGTCCTTACTGTTATGTCACAAAGGATGGTATATGGGGTAGTTATGTTAAGTACACATCAGATGAATTGATAGAAGAATTCAAGAAATCAAACTGTTACGTGTTTCACTTGATGGGTGGAAGTCCAGCATTGTATTTAGACCATTGGTATGAGATTGTAAATAGAATGAGGATTCCAAACTGTTTGTTTACTAGTGACTTATTACTGACCGAAGGAACATATAAGTTACAGTGGTTACAGCGAATAGCCCGAAGCCATGTGTTGTTGGCTGTTAATATTAAAGGTGTTACAGAAGAAGACCACATTAGAAACACTAACAGGAGTATTGATTGGGACTTATTCTGGAAAAATTTAGATACTTTGTGTGATTCTTATGTTAGATTTTATATTACATTTACGAATCCAGACAGAGACAGTTTGAATAAATTCAAAAGAAAGCTTGTGGTTCGTTATGGTTCTTGGATATTAGAAGATAGCTTTGTTATAGATTTAATCAAATATGACGCATTGAAAGAAATTTCTTAACAAAATCGTGTTTTTGTAATATAATATAAATAAGAACGGAATGTTCTTAATACGATTTTGAGAGGAAACGGGAAATGGTTAAGATTTTAAGCAATGAAAAGAACACAATAATATATGAATGTGATTGCGGAGTAAAAGGAAAATGCATGATAAAACCGCTTAAGGAGAATGCGGCAATTGTAGTTGACGTTAGGTGTCCTGTGTGTTTAGACGTTGAAAGAATTGTTCTACTGCAGTACGAATCTGAAGAAGAAAAATTCAAGATTATGGAAGACTTAAATAATACAGAGTTTTCTTGGTCTTCGATAATTGATAATGAAATCATTGAGTTTTTCTCGAAGGAGGAGCCCGATGACTAATGAGAAGCTGTATTCAGATGAAGAAATGATTGATGAAATCAAGAGAGAGATTGCAGAAATAGGTGGTGAGGCTGTATTCATTCCATCTAATGAAAATACTCCTGGCGCGGGTGGAGGTCTTCATTTATATATTCAACCTGAGCTAGAAAGACAGGCAAAGTTAATAATAAATGATGTTAGAAAAAAATATGGTATGAAAAGGGAGAAGTTAAGAAAGGAGCAACCTTTTATAGGTGTACAGGAAATAGTAAATAGAATTAGATAAGGAGAAGGAAGATGGCTATAAAATGGGATGAGTTATATTTGAGAGATATGAGAGCTTTTAATGGCGGTGATGAAGAAATAGATAGATTTGTAGAAATAATGTGTAATAAAGAAGAACGTCGAGAACTTATAACTGGGTTAATGAATGTTATCAAAACAGCTGATATTTGCAATTATACTTATAGTCAGTTGGTTAATGAAATTAATCAAAGAATGCCATTGTTAACTCCATCTCCAGAGATGAGGGTGGCTTTTACTACTTATTACACAAACATCAGTTCTAATATGGGAAGACGAGATGTTTTTAAGGAAGCCGCAGCTTATAAATTTAATGTAGCTGAGGATGAGGTTACACAAGAAATGATTGATGCAACTACAGCTATCCAAAAAAATTATAGTATAAATGAACCGCCTGTTGAAAGTTGGGATGAGTATTTTTATAATGTATGTGTACAGACAGCTAGAAATTCCAAATGTCTTTCTCGAAGAATCGGTGTTATATTAGTTAAAGATAAGAGAATGATAGCAGCTGGGTATAATGGACCTGCATCTGGCATTGCACCGTGTGATCAAAGATGGAAACTCGATCCTGTATTTGCTAAAAAATATAAGGATAAAATTGTAATTAACAATGGTGGTGATCCATCGTTCTCACAGCTTAAAGGTGTGTGTCCAAGAAAAGCCATTGGATGTAAGTCTGGTGAAAATTTAGATATGTGTTTGGCTGTTCATGCCGAAGAGAATGCAATTTTAATGTGTGCAAAGGCAGGTATCAAGGCGGAAGGTGCTATAATGTATATGACTTGTGGCATTCCTTGTATGCTTTGTTTGAATAAAATAATTCAAGTAGGAATAAAAGAATTAGTAGTAACAGGAATGAATTATTATGATGATACTTCTAAATATTTATTGGAAAATAGCAAAGTAAAAGTTAGATTATTTGACTTTATTTAAAATTTTCCTTAACAAAATTGGATTTTTGTAATATAATATAATTACAAGGGCAATAATGCTCTTGAAATTACATTTAGGAGGAAGGTAGAAAATGGGTAATGAATGGGAATTTTATCAAATACCTCATGTTGGAGTTCCGGAGCCTGATAGAGATGCTTACACCAGAACAGATATTAAGACGACTATTAGACGGCCTCTCGATATGAGAATTTCCAATTTCGGCGCCAAATGGGTCGGACCAAGAAGTTCAGCTGACTATACAAAAGTAGTTTATGGTTTTGAACAGAAAGGTATATTCGAAGGTGCTGCAGAATTTGGTCTGCATACGTTAACCCAGGATGCAGAGAAAAATGAAAATCCATTGGTATGGGGCTCCACAGTAAAGTACACCCGTGACGATGAGATGTTCAAAATGGGTATGGATACTGATGATAGAGGAAGTAAGTTAAAGAATTATCCGGTGTCTTTCCCAAAATTCGATGTTATGGATACCAATCTTGTTAAAGCTGGTAGTATGACCACTAAGAAAAACTGGCCATCTGAAGGCTGGAGATCATTTGGTGGAAAGTATGACTTCCATGAAGCATATAGTGGTGGTGGATTCACGCACTAATCGGGAAGAATTAAATGAAAGATTTTTGTATTTGTAAAGATTATAAAACTTTAAAAGAAAATAATAGGGAACTATTTAAGTGGCACCCTCCTTATGGGTGGGTGCTATCTTGGATAGAGTTAACTAAAGAGCGTGGGTACACCCAAATACATAGGTATGCTGTACCTATCAAGTATTGCCCTATGTGTGGTAGGAAGGCAGATAATGACGGAGAATAAAGATGTTTTCACAAGTAGATTAGAAAATGCAGAAAACGAGCGTTTAAGAAAAGCTTGGTTTAATCATGTTATTTCTACCCTAGAGAAACTCGATGAGAACATTGATAAGGTAAATACCGAGCTTTATAATAAAACTAGTGAATTATATAAAGAAATTCAAAGCGTCAAAGATTTATTATATAAGGAATTAAAAGACGTAAATAAGAGCCATCATGATGATGTTTGTAAGTTAGAGAAACGAGTAGAAAAATTATTGTATGATATTGAAAGTAAAATTAAAAATTTATCTGTCCCAGCTGTTAAAGAGGAATTGAAAAAAGATATTGTGGATGTAAAAGATAACTTTGCAGATAAATTAGATCCAATTAAAACTGCTGTTACTAAGATCAATGTAAAACTTACAATGTGGGCTCTGTTTGCTGGTATTATTGGGGGTTGGGTAATTCCTGCAGGTATTAGGTGGATTATTGCTATGGCAACTTCAATGCCGCCTGTACCCTAAAATTTAGGAAGGTAAACATGCACGAATTCAAAAATGAACTAAGGAAGTTAAAGGAATTAACAGATGTACTTGTTTCTAATGGATATTTAACAGATCAAGCGTCTCAATGGGAAGCCGCGCTTGATGCAATACCTGAAGTAATTTTCATTGTTAACCCTGATTATGAAATTAAATTTGTTAACAAAAAATTTGCTGAGCAGATGTGTGTTGATAAATATAGTTTGATAGGTAGAAAGTGTTATGATGTTATAACTTGTTGTAATGAAGAAGGGAATTGTTTGTGTGAAGAAAATCAAACAAAGACTGCTTATTTTGGTGATATAGAGATTACTCGTGGTCTTGAAGGTTGGTTTGCTTATACACGTGCACCTATTTATAACGAAGACAACGATTTGCTTGGCTTCATTTGTGTTTTGGTAGATGTTACTAAGCGTAAGACGATAGAGAAAGAGTTAGATGAAAATGTAGCTTTAATGAAGAGTATCTTTAAAACCGTGCCCGCAGGAATCGGCTTGATGAAAGACAATGTTTTTAAATGGAGCAACGCAAAGCTACGAGAGATAACTGGTTATGAAGAGGAAGAGTTAGAGGGAAAGAGTTGCAGATTACTTTATCCAGATAACGATGAATATGAATGGGCTAAAACAACTGTGCGTAATCAGATAGTTGAAACTGGTACCGGTAATATAGATACTGTGTGGAAGAGAAAAAATGGCAAACTTATAAGAGTTTTGTTAAGTGCTTCCCCATTAGACCCATTAAATTGGTCAAAAGGAACTACGTTTGCAGCAACAGATATAACTATGTATGACGAGTAGAATTATGAAGATTTTAATTTTGGAAGATGATACTTATAGAGTTAATTTCTTTTTGGAGAAGTTTTCAGAGTATGAATTGATTATTACAGAGAATTCATATACAGCTGTGGACTACTTAGAAAGAGAAGTTTTTGATTATATATTTTTGGACCACGACTTAGGCAATGGTAATGGTTGTGGTTTAGATGTAGCGAACTATTTATATGACAACCCTTTTAATGAGAATAATAAATCTAATATAATTATACATTCTTGGAATATCCCTGCCGCAGAGTCTATGGTACAAAAGCTGACTCAAGCCAATCATATACCATTCGATGTGGCACTTTTTTCTACTTTTTAGGAAAAAAGACTTGACAAATGAGAAATAATGATTATATTATATGATATGGGGCCCGTAAATAAAAATAACGGGAGGAAAAGATTATGAGAAGAAAGAAAGATTTGGTAGCAGGCTCTGGCCCAAAGGGCGGACTTGCAGCGCTTAATCGTTTCAATGACCTTTTTGAAGATCTTTGGAATAGATATGATACTTATTGGAAGAATTGGGATTTAGATATGTCTGTGTTTGATCAGTTACAGCCCAAGACTTCCTTTCCAAAAATTAATCTCTATGAAAAGGATAATGAGTACGAGATTAAAATTGCAGTAGCAGATTTCAATAAGGATGATGTAGAATTAGAGTTAAAAGACAACACACTATTGATTAAGGGAGAAAATAAGGAAGATAATGGAGAGTGTGGTAAATGTCTGTGTAGAGAAATTTCCAGCAGATCCTTTAGGAGGGCAGTAAGATTTCCGAAGGAGATTGATGCTGAAAAAATAAATTGTAGTTATAAAGATGGGGTTATTTCTTGTGTTATCGGCAAGAAAGAAATTGTCGAGGAAGACGACGGTATTGTTAAAATAAAAATTGACTAAAATTATACGGGCCCCATATTTATATTAAAAGGAGATTGATTATGCCTAAAGATTTCACCAATTGCGTGAACTCCGGCGGAAAGGTTGTTACTCAAAAGCTTAAAGGTAATAGATATAGACATGTTTGTTATGATAAGAATGGAGATCGGCACGAGGGCGAGATTAAAATAAAGAAAAAGAAAAGTAAATCTAGTAGAAGTACTAAAAGAAAAAAGAATAATAAAAGAATTAAAGAGTCTAAAGCTTTAGTTGCTGATTTAAAAAGATTGAAGAAACATTTTGATGATTTAAGGAATGCATAATGGGAATGTATAATGAAGTTTTTTGTAAGTGTCCTGATTGTGGTGGGACGGCGTGTTTACAAGTACCACAGTTTGTCTTGGGTTTCGGTGGATTTAATTTAGAACTTCCGGAAACAATGTTAGAGTTAAGTTACGAAGATTTATATGAGATAAAGATTTTAGTGCAAGAAAAAGAATTTCATTGTGAAAACTGCAATAAATATTTCTTTTATAAATCTCCTAATAAAGAAGACAAACTTGAATATATAAAAAAATTATTTGGGTAAAGGAGAAGGATTATGAGATATGAAGATGCTGATGATAGTTTGGTAGAGGTGTTTTTAAAAGTGGCGGAGGAAAGGTTTCCTAATACATGTGCTAATTTAAACATCAAACTTATGTTTGATACAAAAAGGCGAGTACGTAAAGGTAAAATATGTCTAGCGTCTGTCGAGATTGCAAATGATAAAGTGAAATATTTTACTAAGCATGAAGTCGAAGTTGGTGGTTATGATTATATTATAACTGTTGACAAAAAAGCCTGGGAGTTGGCAAACGAGAAAGATAGAATTAGACTGATTTCCCATGAGTTAAGACATGTATTTGTAGATGAAAATGGTAAGAGAAAGTTAATACCCCATGACATTGAAGATTTTGTTGTTGAGGTAAAATTAAATGAAGACGATCCTGATTGGGGATTCAAACTTTCTACATTAGTAACAGATGTTTATGAACAGGAGAAGGAGCTTAAAAAGCTTGATAAGAAGACCAAGTAAAGGAGTATTGAATAATGCTTAAGAAATTATTTAAGAGGAGAAAAGGTACTATGACTGATTCAAAGGAAAAGACAAAAGAAGTAACAGAAGAGAAAGAAGAATTAACAGAAGAACAACAGCAAGCTCTTAGATGGATGTCTTATGTAAGAAATGAGGTTAATACTTTATTAAATATTTTTTTACCGATTTCTAAAAGCGGAACAGTCGGTGTGAAATATAGTAATCCAGTAGTGGCTGTGTATGAATCTGGTCCAGAATATGATTCTAGTGTTGCGGAGGGCGTAGAAATAAGACTGGTTTTTGATTTTGAACAGAAAGTGAAAGTTCCAAAAGAATCTAAGAATGAATAATTTAACCTGATTTATTATAGGAGGCTGTTAAATGAGCGAGGGTCTTATTTATTTCAAAGATGGAGAGTTGGTCGCTGAAAGTAATGATGTTAGGGTTTACAAGCTTAATAAAGAGTTGTTTTTAGAAATAGGACCCGGCCATAATCTATGGGCTCTCGAAAGTGAGCTTGAAGATTATATATGGCAATTAAATGATAAACCTAGAGGTGATTGCTTAGAGGTAGGATTAGGGCTAGGTGTTGCTTCTAAGTATATATTATCATGTCCTAAAGTGATAAGTTTAACCACAATTGAAGTTAATGAAGATGTTATTTCTGTGTATAATAAACTTAGGCCAAAGGATTATAGTTTTGATTATAAAAGTCAGCCTGATAAGAGGCATACTATAATCAATTTAGATGGGCTTGTGTATATGTATCAGACTAATCATCTATTTGATTTTATTTTTATTGATTGTTACAGCGCTATTGATGAGGAAACGTTACCATTGATTGCTGATATGATTTATGCGGCCAAAAGAGTTTTGAAAGATAAAGGCATTGTAATGGGTTGGTTTGATAAAGCCACTCCAGAAGAATTTGTTAAAACGTTTTACAGTTTATTTGAAGATTAATTGAGGGGGTGTATTTATGCCAGGTAAAGACGGTACAGGTCCTGATGGTAAAGGTCCTAAGAAAACAAACCAAGGAGTTCCGACTCCTAAAAGAATTGGCGGCGCCGGTGGAAGAAGAACCGGTCGCGGTCAAGGTAATTCCAATAGAGGTAAAGGTAGGAAGATACAACGAGGGCGTGGATAGAATAAATAAATAGGAGGAAAATGTTATGGGTTGTGATTGTGAATTAAACGTAATCGACCAACTTATAGAAAGAGCTAATAAAGTTATGGGGAAAAAGCTCACCACAAAAGACAGAAAAAAATTAAAATCTAGTACTTTTTGTGGCCCCAACAGATCCTTCCCTGTTCCAGATTGCAAGCATGTAGCTGTTGCTAAAGCATATTTGGGTAGATCGAAATTTTCCGCCGCGACTAAGAAAAAAATTGCTGCTTGTATAAACAGAAAAGCCAAACAGTTAGGATGTGGTGTAAGCAAGAAAGCAAAAGCGGACATTAATTTTGATGATTATTACCCAAAATATATCGAATTGGCGCAGGATGAGAAGAATCTTTACAGCTCAGAGGTTTTTGAGGTCACGAGAAAGCTAGTCGAAGAATCCATTAAGAATCCTGACATGGAACTATTCGAAAAATAGAAACGTATCATAAGGATTAAAAGGAAAAGGTGATTTAAAATGCTAGAAAGGCTGAGGCAGATAGTAGCTGGCTGTACTCTTTGCTCCTTACACGAAGGCAGAATAAATCCGGTGTTTGACAAAGGGAACTATGAATCCAAACTTATGATATGTGGAATGGTTCCTGCACATGATGAAAATATTAGTGGAACGCCGTTCGTCGGAGCAGCTGGTAAATTGTTAGATGTTATATTAGATAAAGTGAATCTAACGTATGACGATGTTTACATCACAAATTTAGTTAAGTGTTTCGTAGCGGCAGGTACTCCATTAAAGAAGAAGTGGGTGGATTCCTGCCGTCCGTATTTAGTGGAACAGATAAGAATACTCAAGCCTAGTGTTATTGTAACATTAGGTGCCGATTCATCATTGAGTTTGTCTGGACTGCCTAAAATGCCAATAGGGCGTATTAGGGGTAGGATATTGGCTTATACTGATAGTACTATTATAGTACCAACATACCACCCCTCCTATCTGTTGAGGCAGGGCGGGAAAGGATGCGAAGCGTACTATAAAGTAGTGGATGATTTTGAATTAGCCAAAAAATGTTTAAAGGAATGGAACAATGTGTGAAGAAAAAGGTAGAGATAAAGAAAGAGAGTATCATGAAGATTATGGTACTATACTAGCTCAATTGGATGAAAACAAAACAAACGAGCAAGCACAAAAAGAATATGACGAAAAGACAAGGGTATGGTAGAGAAAATGCGTAGAAAACCAATTTGTTGGAGTAATAGAATAT
>CAZNER010000069.1:4491-10029 GCA_964572065.1 uncultured Candidatus Saccharibacteria bacterium | reverse complement strand
AAATCATACTGATAAACTTTTTTACCTGTTAATAAACTTCCATTATAATTATCAGGCATATTTTTTAAATTATAACCTTTTCTTAATAAATTCTTAATTAATGCTTTTTCTGTTTTTATAGCTTCATTTAAAGAGCATTCTAAAGTATATAGGATTTTCATAATAGGTTTCATATTTTTTCTTAAAAGATACATTATCCATCTTTCTTTTTTATTCCTATTATTTTTTTTAGATTCATAAATATGGTTTCTATATCTATTTTTTTCATCTATAGTTCTTCCAATATACTTTATTTTATTATCTCTTGGGTCTATTAAAGCATAAAATTTAAATAATGACACCGTTTCCACAATTTCTTGTGTACTCTCTTTCGAGATAGTCTCTGAACTTTTTTTATTAATTTTTTTATGTATATTCATTTTTAATAAAATTTAGCTGCTGATTGTCTATTTATATAAATATACAAAATATATTTATAACATCCAAATAATTTTTAAACATTCATTCCTTCCCTAGACGGGATTAACATTAGTTTATTTGGCTTTAAGAGTTTCCAGCAATTAGATGTCTTTTAAAAGGGCAGAGTTTACCCTTCAATACTATCTCCTACTAAGTATTTAGCTTGTTGTAAAGGTTTCCTAATCTCAGGAAGTTCTTCTACATGATGGTACTGTACTGAATAACCAGCACCTGTACCACCCAATAGCAAAAACATTAACTCACTAAATGACCTATAATCATTCATAGGCATATAAGAACAGTTATATATTCTTGCTTCGTTCTTTAAAACAGCTTCCCCAGAGAACTGTGCAGCTCTCATGGAGGGAAGTACTTTCTTATCTAAAAGGTATTCACCATTATAAACAATCTCTTGTTCAAAATCATTAAGACCATCTATAAAATGTTGATCCCATATAGTATAATCAGCATTCTCATCTATATATTGTTGAATGGTTTCTCCACCATACTTTTTCAACATCATAGTTATATACCTAGTGATTATGTCTTCCCATGTCTCTCTCCTCTTTAATTCAGGTATGTACTTTGCGTATTTATTATATACAACTACATCACTTAATAACTCAACTCCGTTCATTCGCTATTTTTTTAAACATTTTATTATTATCAAATACCTCATAATCAAAATCAGGCTTATTACCTATCTCTTGACTCCTTGGAATCTTTACTCCAAGTCTTTTTTCCCACTCTACGTATTTATCTTCTCTCCTATACAGGACTTTAGCTACTTCACTACCATAACCAATGTTATAGAAGTTTAGTATATGTGCTTTATAATCCTCATCTAATTTAGAATATCTACCATTTACAAAATGCTTGTATCTTTCTTGATCAATTCCTTCAAGTTTATACACAAGCATAATATAAGATTCATTAACATCATACTCCTTCTCAAACAACTCATGGTTTCTTAAGATTTCCATATGGTTCCTAAACCAGTCTTTGTCTTCTTTATTAAATAACAAGTATAACCTATTATACTCTTTAGGATAGTCCTTATCCCCTACAAAACATTGCACTAAATTCTTAAACTCATGGTTAGTTTTACCTAACAATGGTAGGAGATAAGTGCAAGTCCTGTTCTTCATCTCTAAATACTCAGTCGTTTCTATCATATTTTCACAATTCCATCTACAAACTCTTCAGGGGTGTCCCAATAATTTGTCTCCTTGTGCCATCTATATTTTTCTAATAATTCGTGTAATTCCCTCTTCCCAAGTTCAATCCAATAATCCGTAAATTTATACACTATACTCTCAAATGAAGTAGTATTAACAACTACATGCAGGTGAATAACCTCCACATCTTTATCATACTTTTCTTTAATGTATGCTTTGATTCCCTCATCATACATAGCAAGTTGCCTATAGTACCCATATTTTATAAAGGACCCCATGTAGCTATTACCTTTAATTTCAAAATCATCCCACACTTTATATGTTGGGGTTTCTTTGATCTTACTAGGTACTTGATATATATGAGATGAGGTAGTCTTAACATCTACATTAAACACTACTCCATTATCTAATTCTGAAAGGATCAGTTTATCAACCTTACCTTTCTTTTTTATTCCATCTTTTTCCCAGTACAGTTCAAGCTCATTCTCTGAATTCTCTTCGTTGAGTAGCTTAAAACTCTCTGTACTATTTAAGATACTATCCACACATTTATCAACAAGAAACTTAGTTCTTGAATCTAAAAATATTTTATCTTTATTTGCTAACCTTTCTTCAACATATGTAGCAGGTAAACCTTCAAACTTCTTATCCAAAGTTTCTTGTTTATAACTGAAGGTAGCAATTTCTTTTGCCTCTTCTTTAGTTTTACCTTGTATTAATGCATCACAATAAACCCCCATCTTACCTGTTGGCTTATCTACTGAAGATACAGTAAACTTATCAGGCTCTAATAGAGCTAGGTGTATCATACTACCTAACTCCATAGAACTTGATTCCTCGTTTACCTCCTCTTCCTTGTTAACTTTTTTAATAAAATATCTAGGACTTACTTTGAGCCAACCTAACATACTGTTAGATACGTACTCTGTATTCTGATAATAATTCTCCATTGTCTAATTTTTTTGTTAATATTTCCATAAACTCTGAATAGATTGTTTGTCTATCCTGGAATGTTAACTCCCATCCCTCTTTTACTTCTCTGTTGTTCCCTATATTACCATCCACATACATACGTGAATCTGTAAGTAAATCCTCTAGTAGGTATCTTAATAGCACATGACTGTTATTTTCAAAGGCTTTAATTGCTTTCCTACCATAACCTGCAGGTAAGCTGATCTTAAATACCCTTGCTTTAAAGTCATCATTAAACATCTACTTTTATATTTTTTAATTTACTAATATAAGTAGGGTTAGTAGCATAACGCTTACACTCTCCCTTCTTGTTCTTATAGACACATTCTAAGAAATCATAATAATCCCCACCTTTGTAGTACTTATCTTGCCATTTTTTATATTTAGCAACACTCTCAGTCCAATTTTCAAATGATTGGTACCTTCTCTTCTGAGCCTGCTTATCATAATAAGTCAATCCAAATAAGTTGTTAACATCCAAACTACATCCAGTACAACCATACCACCCTGTTTCCAAGATTGATTGTCTTAACACAATTTCAGGACATTTGACTCCTTGTTTTACAAGTTCATTATACACTTTAATAGGTGTAATCTGAAAGCACATTAAAAGTGCTAATATACTAGTTTTCATAAAATTTATCTTTTATAATCTGTATGGTTTCCCTAACTTGTGTTTGAGTACTTGGTAGAAATAAAGTATAACCCTCATCCTTAATCAAGTTCTTAAACAATTTCCATTTAATAGGGAATACATCATTAGCATAACCTTTTACTTCTATAATCCATTTGTCTTCTTTGTTGACAAAATCTGGAGTATAGGTAATAGCTCTGATATTAGGTGAAACTAATACAAATTGTTTCTTACCTTTTATCTTATGAGGTTCATAAATTTCCCCCAAGTAAGTAAATTTCTCCATCAAGGGAAACTTATGTTTCTCATAATCAAAAGGTATATCATTGTCTTTTAGCCTAGTAGCAGTATAGAGTTCTAATTTACTTCTGTATTTTATCCCACCTAATTCTACTTCTGTAGCATTCCTGACTTTCTTATTTTGTGGTGTTGATTTCTTTCTTACCACTCTCCTCTTCCTTCTCATCTATAAAGTTTTCAACTATCTTATCATGGTCTACACCATATTCCATACGGTACATATAACCATATTCTTCTAATACTTCCTTTTGCCTAGCTGTCATACCACTAAAGCACACAAAGCCAAACTCAGGATGCATTACCCATATCTTGTTCCTTTCATCTTCTTTCATATTATATTGTTCTTTTTATCTTTCCTTAGCCAAAATATTCCTAAGTCTTCTAAACTATGAGGTTTAAAATCTAAAAGTTTCGCATCTACACATACATATTTATGTGCTGTAGGAACTTTTTTTGAATTTTTATCCTCATAACAATCATGACATACTATTTCTTCTAATTTATTATTATGATGTATATGGGCATGTATATTTCTCCTATAGAAGTTAACTTCATTAGGATGTATAGGAATATGTGTTAACATGCATCCTTTATAATCTATTGCACCTGCTACACCATCAACATATTTTAAAAGTTCTGGTACGTCTTTCCATTTATCATGATTTCCTAATACTACTACTTTTCTACCATTTAACTGATCTAATTTATAGTAATGTTCAGCAGTTTCCATAGTAACATCTCCAAGAATATAAGTTAAATCTCTTTTATTTACCACAGAATTCCACTGCTGAATTAAATAATCATCATGATAAAATTCATCTTGGAATCCTCTCCAATGAGCCAAATTTCTATGACCTAAATGAAGACATCCAATAAATCTTACTTGTGACATTTCATTTTATGTTCTTTTAATTTTTCTTCCAATTCTTCTATAGACAATACCCCAACACCATATTCACCATCAGCCATATCAAAAAGTACTTCATTTTCTCTTAATACAAGAATAGCACTTCTTCCATACTTAGCTTCTTCAGCTACAACTACAGTATCTTCTTTATCTATTTTAATGTATGTCATCTTTTTATCTACCTTTTTCATCTGGATATAATTCATTTACAAAATCAGACTGCCAAAATTCTTTAGTGTCTATATTCATTATTGTTAATTTACCTCTAAACCCAGCTCCTGTATCTAGATTCCATACATTACAAGCATGAATAGGGGTGGTAATAGGCTTACCCCTCACTTCTCCTTCAGGAGCCTTCAAAACACCATGATTTTTATAGTCCCAATTTACTGTAGAAGTGTGTCCTATATATATTTCTTCATGATTTCTAAGTGTGATTGGTAATCTATTATCTAGAGATTTGTTAGTTGACCCTGCAGCTAATGCAGTGTACCATAATGACCTGTCCCAATAGTATGAAGCAGATTCATCATTACCTATTCCATGTATACTAGTATATCCACCATGTACAAACACTCTATTCTTATCATCTTTATAATATAAGTGTTGTTTTGTCCAGAAGTCTTTATGTGTGTCTGGAATATCAAAATAAGTTAGGTCAGATGTATATGCACCCATTCTTTGTCGAATGTTTACATTTCTATCCACATTATTTACATAAGACTGTAAAGTCCCATAACCTCCTTGTAACCAATTAGTTGGGTGTAAACCCTTAATCATCCACTGAAAAAACCAATCATCATGATTACCTTTAATAGAGATTAAGTTTTTAATCTTAAGTAATTCCTCTACACACTCATAAACTTCTGACCATCCATCTGCAACATCTCCAAGTTGAATAAGAGTATCATTCTCATAATCAAAGTTAGATCTTTCTAACACTTGTTTTAATGCTTTAGCTGCTCCATGAATGTCTCCAGTTACATAAGTTGCCATAATTTTAATTATTTACCAGTAGACCCAAATCCGCCTACTCTATCTGTTAAATTTTCTAATTCTCCCTCTTCAAATTCTACAGGTATGATTTC
>CAZNER010000069.1:0-4391 GCA_964572065.1 uncultured Candidatus Saccharibacteria bacterium | reverse complement strand
AGCTCTAAACCTTAATCTATATTCCCCTGTAAAATCTGCATCTCCTAATGTAGGTGAATTTTGTAGAATCCATCTATGTTTAGTAAATGAACTTCTAGGACTGAATCTAATCATATATCCAGGAGGTGGCTGCATAGCCAATCCTAAATACACAATCATTTCGTCTTTAGTTTCCCCTTGCTCAATATGAGCTGCAGTTAAATCTAATCCACCACTCAATTCTGTTGCTGCAGTTGGTATTACAGCATTATCTCTCACTCTTTTATATTTTACTTTCATATTATTGTATTTATCATCGTTTCTAATTTTTCTAATCCATGCTCTTTAGCATAGTCACTAGGGTCTTTTTCTACAACTTCTTCAGGTAAATGTACAAAATCAAATCCTGTATTATTACTTAAAGACAATGCAGATCTTTGACCTGGATCATCATTATTATAAAATATAATAACTTCTTTAAACCTCTGTTCTAACTCATTTATAATCTCATCAGGTATTGAACCTGCTTCTGATTGAGGAGCTATAGCAGTAAATCCTATTTCATGTAATACCATTACATCCTTTAAAGAAGAAGTAATAAAACATAAATTTCCCTTTTCAGGTAATTGTTCCCATCCTTGTATAATCATATTGTTTGTATTTGAAATCCATTTCATTTCTTCATCATAAGGCTGAAGTATCTTATATTTATAATTACCAAAACAGTATGCATATGCTGTCTTGTCACATGGAAAATAACTATAATTAAGATAATAACCAATTATAGGTTTAACTTTGAACCGCTCTAAAGTCTCTTGACTTATATGATACTGATCAAAGTACCTCCTACTGTACCAATTGTATTCTTTTGATACTATCCTTATTAATTTTTCTGTTTTTATTGAGTCTAAGAACTCTTTAGGGGCTATCTTAGGGACTTTCTTAGCTGTTCTGGTACTTCCATACCCCAACCCTAAATTAAAGTCCTCATTTATCATTTCCAAAGTTTCCTTAAATCCAATATTATATAACTCTTGTTTAAACTTAATACAACCAAATGTATGTTGAGGATATGCAAAATCCTTATACATAAATTCTCCTGTCTTAGTTTTAAATATTCTAACATCAGGTTTCCTATCTTTCCTTAAAGGAGATAAGAATGATTTGTTTATGTCTGTAAACTGAGGAATATAATTTTTAAAAACATCATAACCACTAATTTGATTGAATATATTATCTATGTTTAATTCTTTGTAATTTTTAGTGCTTATCATATAGTAAAATAAAAGGGGGAGTATTTCATCCCCCTATTGTTAGTTAATATTAAAATGGTAAATTTTCAGCCTCTGAAGTATCATTATCAGAGGTTGCTACCATATCCTCTGCATCTGGATCAGGCAGAGTTTTAATATCTTTATCAGGATCAAACGTCAACCCTACTACATCTGTGATTGGTTCTACAAATCTGTAAGTAGGTAACGCTGCTTTCAACCATTTGTTCCCAGTAGTCTTAGATAAGACTTCTTCTCCACGGAATTTGAATCTTAGAAATTTGCCAGTTATTAGTGACGAAATTTTGCTCACATAGGTTGCCCAGTCAGGTGCCTCAATTTGATCTAACTCTTCTTTAGGCGTTCCTGCTGCTTGAGCAATTGCCTGAATCTGTGCAAGAGTATACTTAAATGCTCTTTCAGTTACATACAAATTAAATTCCCCTTTCTGAGGCTCATTGTTTAACTCCTCTAATGGTTTACTTTCCATATAAATCTTAATATGTTCAGAACCCATTTCAGGTTTTACATGTTCTACATGTGCAATTTTATATTCACCAATACCAGGCTTAATCCAGTTAGATACAAATCCCTTATTTTCTTCTACACTTTTCGTTGAAATCATAACTTTTCTTTTTTAATTATTAATCGTCTATAAAAATCTTACTCCAGTCAAATTCAAAATCTTGACCTCGTAAGTGTTCACATCTACTTCCACAAGTAATCTCATCACTTGCCTTGAAATTAACACGAAGTTTATCTTCTTCTCTATATAAGTAACCAATTGCATCAGCATTAGCACAAGTAATCTCTCTGATCTTACCTGTTAATGCTAAATCCTTGGCTGCTACTTCTTTACCCTTCTTATCTACTAGCTTATCTTTAAGGTGACCAACTAATATAACGTGGTCTGCTAAACCAAGCACATAGTCAATCCACTTTTTGAAAGCTATTCTCAAATATAGGTAACCAGCACCCATAGGCAACTCTAAGACACTAGTGCCTTTAAAGCTCTTACCTTTAGGATCTTTCTTATACATTGAAGTAGCTACTCCTTCACACCATTCCTCAAGCTTTGAGATTGTGTCAATAGCTACGTATTTGTAGGGTTTCCCCTCTGCTTTTATTTTTTCTCCTATCTCATGTAACTCTTTTATATTATTAACTTTAACTTTTAACGCTTCTACATAATCACTACCATTCTCTAAATCAATGATTAAACAATCATCTAGTTGTGATAGTAATGTAGTCTTCCCCATTTTAGGTTGCGAGTACAGAATAAAATTCTTGGGATTCTTTGTTTTTACTGCAACCTTTCCTTTTGGCAACTCCACTAATTAATATAATTTTTAACATCACTACTTAACTCACGAACCATTTCATATCTAATTGGTGTCATCTCATCTGAACTAACCAATTCTTGAAACAATCCAACCTCTCCCACAAATCTATAGCCTATCCTAAAATCATCAATACCATAAGAGTTTTTAAGAGCAGTAACAGACCTAAATCTATTATAACCCCTATTGTTTACAAACTTATCTATATGGTATCCCATGTGGTCAAATACTTTAAACTTATAAGGATTAAATAATGCAAGAGCTACATCTGCATCTTCATACAAGTTACCAGTATCTTTAAAATCATCTGGATCTGGAGTAAGCTCTTTATTCCTAGCTCTTTGTGAATCTGATAGATTCCTATTAAACTGTGATACAACCACAGGACTAAATCCAAAGAAATCCCTAGAAACTCCAAGATATTCAGACATCTTATCAATACCCTCCTTCTTACTAAAGTTCCGTTCTCTTTTAAGTTTACCAATATGATCAAGAATAACTAATGTTATCCTTTTCTTATTTTTAGGCACATATTCTTTCTCATACTCACTCTTTTGCCTTATTTCCCCATTGTCTTTTGCAATAGATACTAAGTGATTATAAATACCAGTAGGATTCTCAGCACCGTCAATTACTTTAACAACATCTTCCATCTCATTAAAATAATCTAGTACCTCTGATACCTTACTGTATGTTTCTTCTGTTACCCAATTCTTTCTAGTCCCCCAACCATAAAGAGTAGGCACATCAAATAACATTTTATAATCTGTAAAGAGCTTTAGACAAGCCCATTTACCAAGCTTATGAGATTTTGGTCTTTCCATTGATCTGTAGATAATCTCTAACTCAACATCAGTATTATCTTTATTCTTTTTGTACCAATCATATGGACCTAAAACATAAGTATTATCTGTGAAACTAGTCTTACCAGTCAATTATGTTAACACAGCTTTTTTAATTACTGCTTCTACAGTTTATTTTGTTATATCTGTAGTTCGGACTATATCATCAATTTATTTTGAGTAATCTATTATTACATAAGATACTGATACTAATGGGTTTCCACTTACAATAGTACCATCGTTGTTCTGAACCTCCATTGGTTTATAATACAACAATGTTTTACCATCAAGTTTACCTTTGTCATCATACTCAATTACTTTAAATTGTCCTGCGCTCTTGGGAGAATTATCATCTACTTGAGATTCACTCCTAGTCTCTGAACCTTCAAAAGTGTCGCCACTTAAGCTTGGCTGCTGATTGTCCTCTTCAGGATTTTCCAGCAATTCACAGGATTTTAATCGGGCTACTGGTTTTTGATATCTTGTTTGGATGTCTCTTTCTAAATATCCACTATTTCCTATTTGTAAGTTTAACTTTACTAAATTATGTTCTTTCTCATCCTTATAGAATATTTGATATCCTTTAGTATGAATTTGCTCATTATTAAGTACTGCATAAACTCTTGTAGTGCTAAGGTTTAATTCTTTAACACACTCTTTAACCTGGTTGAAATGAAATATTTCTCCAGTATGACTATAAGCTACTACTTCCCTAGTTCTAGTAGGTAAGATGGTACCATTTTTATAACCGTTTTTTAGAGATTTACTTATTTTCTTTTTCATTTCCTTTGTTTTAGGCTGTCTAATAGGGTTTTTTTGTATATTAAAAATAGGTTTAAGTATATCTATATAATACTTTTCTAGATTTTGTAATTCATTTTCTGTACATATATCTATAATTACCCATTTAAACGATTCATCTCCATATTTATTAAAAGAGTTTTGTAAGATAGGATTTT
>CAZNER010000068.1:0-10947 GCA_964572065.1 uncultured Candidatus Saccharibacteria bacterium | reverse complement strand
TGTTTTAATTCCTTATTAAAGTCTTCTTTTATTATTCCACCTTCCATTATTGTTGTAGGAGGATCATCAAAAATAGATTGTTCCAACAACTCAATAATTTCATTATTTTCTTTTGTAGTCTTTATATAATTATATATATCTTTTATTATTCTAGAATTAAATTTAGAGATTTTTTTAGAAATAGAATTTACCCTTATTAGTGATTGTTTTAAAGCTAATAGATCTCTTGCATTAACACTTTCGGTTCCAATTTTTCCCAGTATTCTTTCTATATCAAATATTTCATCTAAAATTGACCTTATTTTTTCTAAGTTTATTGAACTTAAATATAACTTCTCTACCCCATCTAATCTATCTTGAATTTCATCATGATTTATTAAAGGAGAAATTACCCAATTATACAATTTCCTTTTACCCATTGGTGTCAAACATTTATCTAATGTATTTAGCAAAGTTGATTTATTGTCTTCTTTAATAGGGTTAACTAATTCTAAACTTCTAATAGTATCATTATCTAAAATCATATAATTAGATGTCTTTTTATAATAAATTTTATTTATATGTAATAGGGGTGCTTTTTGTGTATTGATAAGATATTTTAGTAATACTCCAGCAGAAATAATTCCTGATATAGATTTTTCGATTCCAAAACCTTTCAAATTTTTAACATTAAAATGTTCTATTAATGTGTCATAATTATCTTTGTAATTAAACTCATATTCTTCAATTTCTTGGATTCTACCAAATTTAAGTTTATTCCTTATTTTTGATTTAATATTCTTTGATAATAATATTTCAGGTGGTTTAATTCTGTACAATTCGGTAAATAAATTATCATAGTTTTCATTACTATCAATATAGAAATCACTTATAAAAAATTCACCTGTTGTTAAATCACATACAGCAAGACCATATATTTTATTATTATTAGATTTAATTTTTGAAATTGAAGCTATAAAGTTGTTTTTATTCTGATCTAGTGATTTATCGGACGTTATAGTACCTGGAGAAATTATTTTTACTACATCTCTTTCAACTATTTTTTTACCTTTCTGTGGTTTTTCCAACTGCTCGGCAATAGCTACTTTATATCCTGCTTTAATCAGTTTAGGGAAATAGTTTTCTAAAGCATGATGGGGGATACCAGCCATAGGTCTGCTATTTTCTCCTTTACCTCTACTTGTTAATACGATACTAAGTACTTTTGATATAATTTTTGCGTCATTATCAAAACACTCATAAAAATCACCTAATCTAAATAATAAAATACAATCCTCGTATTTTTTCTTTAATTTATTATATTGTTTATACATTGGTGTTGCCATTTTATTAGTATTTTTTTATATAATTTATTATACAATTGTTGCTTTTTTAAATCCAAATACAATTTTTATATAGTCAGGATTAATTTACGATGGTATAATTATAAAATAACTTAGCTAGAGTGCTGGAACCGGTAGACAGGCGTGGCTTAGAACCACGTGCTCATATGAGCGTGAGGGTTCGACTCCCTCCTCTAGCATTTTATTATTCTGAATACATAAACGAAGGTGTAACAATTCTAACATCATCTTCTGTAAAATCTTTTGTTTCTTTATAATCATGAAGAATTGATAGAGCATATTCTAAATTTCTTTTATAAGGATAACTGTTTATTTCGATTTCAAATGTATAGGAAGCTTCATAATAGTAAATTGCTATACTTTCTTCTTCATATGGCAAAATAGTAAATATAGAAGGAAGCTCTTCGACTTGTATATCTTGACCGCTAGTTTCTTCATTTTCTTTATCCTGCTTACGCCCAATAAATATTAATACTGTTAATATTATTATTTCAATTATTATTATATATTTATAGTATTTATTCATTATAAGTAATATCTTAATTAATTATTCATAAATTTCTTCAACTTCATCGGGTCTTAACTGTCTTGAATTGTAATCATTGTATTCAATCTCTTCTATTTCATTATCAATATTTTCACTAAAGTCTTTAGTGTTATTATTTTTAATAATACTGAAAATCTGAGAAATAATTATTATCAATAAAAATATAATTACTAATAAATAAAATATATCCTTAGTTTTGATTAATGTAAACTTTTTATTCATTTTCAATTAATTTATTCTGTGACTTAACCATTAAATATTGTGTTTCTCTCCAATTTGTATCAGGATATTCAACAAAACAATATTTAGGAGAGTAATTACTATTCCAATATGGAGTCGTAGAAACATTAAAGTGTAGATGATCTCCACTAGAACAGCCTGTACTTCCTGAAATTCCTAATAATTGACCTCTTTCAATCTCTTTACCTACATATAAATAATCTGGTACGGAGTTGTATGTAAGATGTACATAATGTGTATAAAGTCCATAGTCAGGATGATATACTGAAACATAATTTGATTTATCACAATCAACACTTCCTCCTCCTATAGCACTATCTTCTTTTATTTCAGCTATTACTCCTCCTCTTGAAGCTATAACCTTCCATTGTCCAACACCATCACTAAAATCATTTGCAGGTATTCTTGCATGAGTACTACTACTATTATACCAACCTTGTATCATTATCATATTATTTATTGATTCGTCAAAAGGTAAGTTTAACGGCATATTTGTACCTGTACATTGACCATTTACACCACCATCTATATCCGAATCATCCCAATCATTTTCATTCCAATCAATTCCTTTAAATTCTTTATATCTTGCCCATGCTGAATTTGCGTAGCTTGATTGTGTATTACAACCCCCAACATAACATCCTGCTTTATATCGAACAGTATACTCTTCATTACTTTCCCAATCTGAACAGCCTGCTCTCAATTTAAGAGCTGCAGCAACTATTGCATCTATTAGTCTAACTCTGTCTGCTTCATTATAATTGGAAGTATCAAATCCGAAATGCTCTAAGACATCAAGACTAATTGGTTCTACTTGATCTTTATATCCTAACCAGGTATTTACATCGAACTGCATCGGTCCTCTTACATCACAACATCCCATTGTTAAATCATCTACAACTGTTCTTACATCCTTACATTCTTGGCTTGCCGATTCAGGTATTGGTTTACTGCAGTTTACATGACTCGTAATCTGTGATAATTCACTTGAAATTACTTCATCACTTGCTTCTGCACTAGTATTTCTACCAGTACAAGCTTCATTTATTCTACTGCACCATTCTGAATTACTGCTTGGATCAGGAATTTTTGTATTTATCTGACTCTTAGTATAATTTGTATTAGTTTCTATTGACATAATCGAAGCTATCATAGCTGCAGGAATACAATGACCAGTTTGTTCTTTTACACTATCACTTACATATTTAAGTACTTCCCATAAGCCACTATCAATGTCAGGAACAAAACCACTATCTTCATCCCCATCACTATCATCATTTTCTTCTTCATCAGAAGGACCAACATCTCCTTCATTTTCTATATTTTGATATTCTTCATCATCGATGCCAGCAAGTTTAGCTTCAGTTTTATCTAAAATTCCTACTCTTATCAAATATTCAGCTAAAGGATCAATATCTCCAGGTTCACAGAAACAAATAATAGTATCATCATCCGCGTTTTCACATAAAGGTAAATCTGTGGTATCAGGAGATATAGCTTGTTGCTGTATATCAAGATAAGAGTAATCAAATATTAAAGATCCAAAATATGGAAAGTAAGCTTTTAATTCAGGATGAGCCGCTGTATGTATCGAATGGTCAAAACTACAACCCATTGTAAATGGAGAGTCTGGTTCACAGTAACCTGAATCATCATCACCTTCCCATGGATAAGCCTCTGCTTGTTCTTCTGGTGATATATTCACTACCTCTGGATATTCAGGTAGTGAAACACACATATTATCCCAAAAAGATTGTAATTTATTTGAACTTGTTGAAGAACCATTCGTATCTACACCTTGTAAAAATATAGAAATTTTATCTGTAGATTGCGTTAAAGTATAATTACCTTCAAGATCAATAAATCCTGGAGGTCCAGAACCATCATGATTCTGTGAACCAGAATTAATATGCTGTAAAGAATTAAAACTACTAAATTGAAAATTTTCTTCTGAAGGTCCGCTTGCTGCTAAACTGTCAATTGCTCCTCCATATTTAACACCATAGCTTAACTGAAATTCAGAATTAACTATATAATCTGCGTTACTTTCTCCAACATAACTATTATTACCTTGTCCTCTAGCAGTAATGTTTATTGTTGCACCTGCTGGGATTGTAATAGTATTACCATTTTCATCTCCAAACCATATCTCTTGAAATATTCCAGCATCCATTCTTTGTGCATATTCTGGAGTAAATATATGAGCATAATGTCCATCAGATCCTCTATCATCACTTATTCCATCAGCTATAACATTTATTTCGGTTGATAATATATTATCAGCATCTCCAGGTGGTGAAGGATTCCACCACGGAAACCAATATACTGGAGTTGCACCCCATTGTTGTTTTTCTGTTTGAGGAGGTTTTCTTGTCCCCCAACTAAAATCTGAATTTTTAACTAGGTTTGTTCCACCACAACTACTTGATCCTCCACCTCCTCCTCCGCAATCATCTATTTTATCATATAAGTATCCCTGAACATCTACCTCTATTCCAATATTTTTATTATGGCAAATTCTTCTATCTGTTGTTAACATTTGCAATTTCTTCCAGTAAGTTTCAAGTATATATGCAGCACCACCTAACTCAAATCCTCTTGGTGGTATATGGTGTCTAACAAGTAGGCTATGTCCATTTATACAATTAATCAATCCTGCTCTATCTAAAATTTCTCCAGTTTCCCAATCAATTCTATCGCACTCAGAATAAAGGAAATCACCATCATGATAAGTTGTGTTTGGATTACCTGGTTCATCAGGTACTTGTTCATAGAAATCAGTGCAAGGATTACAACTTTCTAGAGCCATAGGTAATATTTTACATGTATCACCTTCTGAATCGCAATGACCACCTTTTAAAGTATTAGCTAAAGCACTATGCTGAATAAAACTCTCAAGATCATAATCATAATTACCTTCACCTATAACAGTTTCTTGTCCGGATGTTGAATTTTCTTCCCATAGTCCATCTATTTCAAAATCATGACCTATACAATGCTTTTCAGTTAACCTGTCTCCAAATCCAAATAAATTTTTCAAAAAGTTTTTTAATCCTTCTAATAAATTTGTAAGAAAGTTACCTTCACTACCTTCTTCTGTTTCTATTTCAGTAGATATTGAAGTCTCTGGAAATTCTACTTCATCTTGTTCTATTATAAATTGTCTAGGTATTCTCAAAGGTGCAGTATAATCGCTGTAATCTCCCATAACACTTGTTAAAATACCGCTTCCTTCATGATACTCTGGTCTTGCTAATATCCCACCCTCTCCAGTTGTAATTAATCCATATCCTTCAACTTGAATTGTTGAATCATAACAAATGGTTTCATTTGATAAAGAATTATAAACGCATCCTGTTGATAATCTATTAAGATTTACTGACTGGCTTGGATAATCAGCATTTTCATCTCCCTTGTAACTATTAGAAGCAAAGTATGAAAATGCCGGTAAGTTTTCTATTTGAGCTGTTGCTATCCATTCTGCACTCCATGTTTCTTCAGCATGTCTTTCGTATTCTAAAACTAAACCACGCCCCATACCTAAATGCCCAGGATTACCTCCTTCTTCACATGGTTCTAGCGGATAATCTTCAAAAGCACATTCATTTATAAGTGATTCTCTAGGATCTGAACCGCATTCTGGTATAATAGTATTAATTTCTTCAACTGTTAAACCTTCTCCATCACCTAATAATCCCTGTGGTTTATAAAAAAGAATAGCTTTAACTCTATCTTGCTGCAAAGCCCATCTGTAATTACTCTTAAAACTGTCAAAACTAGCTCCTTCTCTTATACCTGTTTCAGTTATGTATAAATCATAATCACCAAAATCTTTTTGAAATGCTTTTATTCTAGCTTCTAATGTATCATCAGAAGTAGGAAATTCATAAGTATTACCTGCAATACCATATAATTCGGACAATCTACCGTTTTTATTTAAATTATTTAAATAAATTTTGAATTCAACTGCACCGGCGCTTCTTGCATGTAAATCCATAATTGGACTTAAAAGATGTATATTTGAATAATCTTTTACACCATCTATAACACCTTCCATAAAATCTCTTTCTTTATTCACGTCTATCTTTTCCAATGCATTTGGTTCATTATGACCTGCAATAGCCCAAAACTCTGCACCTCCAGTAAGATCTGAGATTTGTTTCAATGAATTAACATATTTACTAGCATGTTCATCGATAAAACCACAATGCCATGTATCTTCTTCCCAAACACTAGGTTCGCTTTTTGATCCCCAACATATTCTTAATATAATGTTAATATCATAATTTTTAGCTGTATTTATAGCATCGGCAACTTTCTGTTCATCTCCTGGCCCTTCAATCAATCCTTGATACCAAGATAATCCTATATCTTGCATCTTACCGAATACTTCATTTGCCTGATTTGTATCTCCTGGGAAATTGCCTGGATTAACTCCTGTTTTTGAACAATTTATACTACTATCTGAAACACTTTCCTGACTAGTTGTTATTTTTCTTCCCCAAAATGATACAAATGCAACAAGTATAATCATAATAAATATAAATACAGGAAAATTTAACAGATGTGTTAATTTATCGTTCTTTTTAATAATTTCTTTTAATTTCATGTCAAATATATTTTAACTGTAATAGAAGCTTAATGCAATATTTTCACCGGAGAAATGATTCGTATTGTTGAGATGATGAAGTTGATTGATTTGAATTCATTACTACTATACTAATTTATAATGAAACTTTTAACTGTTTAACGTAATAAGATATATAAATCTTAGTGTCTTTGGGAAATGTTACTGCGGTGGAACTGTTGTATAACGTTTGGTCACTTTAGCAAATAATATTTCCCTAATCTTTTTTATGGTATTTTTAAGACCCCAAATAATCTGTTTTTGTATAGAGAAATTTCTTCAGTGATAAAATGGGTTAACTTTTATAAAAAGTACTAGGTTGTATCTTAAAATACGATGAAATCTGCATTTAATTAGAATTAAAGAAGACAATTGAGTTTTAAATACTTCTTTATTTTATATACTTCCTATCCTTCAATCTATCCGGCATACACTGCTGTCCGCTCTTTTTTCCTGGAATATCATGATCATAAACATATCCTTTACCATAACCTATACCTTTCATTAATTTAGTTTCTGCATTTCTTAAATGTAATGGTACCGGTAAATTCAATGTCTCTTTTGCATCTTGTTTTGCCTTTTCATAAGCAATATAAGCTGAATTATTTTTTGGAGCTTTCGCTAGATATATCGCAAGCTGAGAAAGAAAAACATTACTTTCAGGCATACCCACTTTATTACATGCCTCAAATACTGCATTTGCAAGTATTAAAGCATTTGGATCAGCATTACCTATATCTTCAGATGCAAATCTAAGCATTCGCCTTGCTACATATAATGGATTCTCGCCAGCTTCAAGCATTCTTGCTGTCCAATAAACAGCAGCATTAGGATCACTGCTGCGCATAGATTTATGTAGTGCTGATATTATATTAAAGTGCTCCTCTCCATGTTTATCATAAAGCAAGGATTTATGCTGAAGAGCTTGTTCTATTATTTTTTTATTTATTACTAGTTTTTTCATTTTTTATAATATCTGCAATCATTATTTATTTTTTAGTAATTTAACCGATAACTCTAATGCATTTAAAGCTGTTCTAGGATCACCGTTAGATGAATTAGCCAAAAATTCTAAAGCATCTTTTTTTATTTCTATATTTAATTCTCCTAATCCTTTTTCCTTGTCTTTTATTGCTTTAAGAATTATATCTTTTAAATCATCGGGAGAATGACGTTTTAAAACAAATACACGGCATCTTGAAAGTAATGGAGATATTACTTCAAATGAAGGATTTTCTGTTGTTGCTCCTATTAAAGTTATTGTTCCTTCTTCAACAAACGGCAGTAGAAAATCCTGCTGTGCTTTGTTGAAACGATGAATTTCATCAATAAAAAGTATTGTTTTATTACTTTGCTTTTTATTATTAACTTTATCATTTAAAAATAAATTGTTTTGTAATTTAATATTACCTCTTGCTTTTTCTATAATTTTTTTAATATCATCTTTACCCGATTCAACTGCACTTAATTGAAAAAAGGTGCTTTCTGTCTCATTAGCAATAATTCTTGCTAATGTAGTTTTACCACAACCTGGAGGTCCCCAGAAAATCATTGATACTAAATCATCAATTTCTATTAATCTCCTTATTGGCATATTTTTTCCTACAAGATGCTTCTGCCCTATAAAATTATCTAGTGAATCTGGACGCATTTTTGCTGCTAATGGTATATTTGAAACATTTAAATAATTCATAATTAAATATATTATAACTAAACTTTAAATATTTGCATAAAAAGATAAAATTAGTATCTCTTATTACCAAAAGCATTTGAATTCTGCTAAAATTTAATCGATTATGAAAATAAAAATTAAAAATAAAAAATTGACTTTTGTTTATGCAGATTTTACATTTAATGTAACAAAGCAGGGAGAAAGTATTGATCCTGGTGGATGGTATAGTGAAGGGATTGCACAGCTTGCTGCTATCGTTGAAGATCAAGGCTGGAAAGTCAGTTTAATTCACCTTATCACGCCTATAGAAAAAAAAGAGTTTTTAAAAAGAATAAAAGCACATAAAACAGATATTATTGGCTTTTCATTTCCTACAGGATCATGGAGAAAAGCAAAAGAAATGATAGAATGGGCTAGCAAGCTGAATAAATTTATCATAACTGGAAGTTATCATACAACATTATGGCCCGAAAAGGTTATAAATTGGAAAGGAGTTAATGCCATATGTATTGGCGAAGGAGAAAATCCAATAAAAGAACTATTAAGAAAGTTAGATAAAAAACAAAGCATTAATAAGATTGGTTCAATATGGTTTAAGGACAGTAATGGCAAAATATTCAAAAATCCAGTACAGCCCCTTGTTGAAAATTTAAATGAATTACCTATTCCCAAATTTGATATATTTGATTTTTCGAAATTATTATCTTCTGAAATAAAAACAGCTACAGTTGTTCTAACAAGGGGTTGTCCTTTTAATTGTACTTACTGCTGGAATAATTATGCTAGGAGTTTATATCCAAATAAACATTTTTATGTTCGATATAGAAATCCTATGAATTGCTTAAAATATATTAAAAAAGTTTTAAAAGTTTATCCTGATTTATTAACCTTCCGCTTTCAAGATGACCTATGGCCTTTTTATAATGATTGGTTTGAAAATTTTTCTAGTCTTTATATTAAAGATGTTCATATCCCATTCGAATGTCATCTACGGGCTGATTTACTTAGTGAAAAAATAATCAGCAGATTGAGGGATATGAAATGTTTTGGGATTTATTTTGGAGTTGAAAGCGGTAATGAATATATACGTAATAAAATCTTAAAAAGAAATATGAGAGAAAAGTCTTTAATTACTGCTTTTCAGGCATGTAAGAAGTACAGAATTAGAACTCATGCATATAACATAGTTGGTATTCCTCATGAGAATATGGAAAGAGTACTAGATACTATTAAATTAAATGCAAAATTAGAACCTACTGATATGTTTTATTTTATATTTTTCCCATATGCAGGAACTGAATTATCAAATATAGCTATTAAAAATCACTTTTATAATCCTCAAAAACCACTTGATCCAATTGTAAATATTGAAATGCCAGATTTTAAGAGAGATCAAATACGTTTTGCTTCCCTATATGGACGATTATTTACCAGAATGTATCAATTTATATTAAATGCAAATAAGACTATTAGAAAACCTTTTGAAAAATTACTTGATAATTTATGGCTATTTTCACATTGGCCATTCAAAATTTTAAATAAAATAATGGTAACATTTAGAAAACTTGAAGCGATAGTAAAGAAATTAATTAAAAAATATTTTTTTGGATTATACTTGTATTTAAAGAGATAAATAGTAAATGAAAAAGAACAAAAAGAAATTCACATTTGTATATATTGATTTCGAGTATTTAATTACTAAAAATGGAATGAAAGTTGAACCAGGCGGCTGGTATAATGAAGGAATTGCTCAATTATCTGCTATTGTTGAAGATGAAGGATGGGATGTTAGTCTTATACATTTAATAAAACCTTTAAATAAGGAAAAATTTATAAAAAAATTAAAAAAACATAACCCTGATGTTATTGGTTTTTCAGTAAGAACAGGCGTAAGAGTGTATTCAAGCAAACTTGTTGAATGGGCGGATACATTAAATAAGTTCATTATAGTAGGTAGTTACCATCCTACTCTATGGCCTGAGGAAGTAATTAAATGGAGAGGAGTTGATTCTATTTGTATAGGAGAAGGTGAAAATCCATTAAGACAATTATTAAAACGTCTTGAAAATAATAGAGAAATTGATGATATAGGTTCATTATGGATAAAAGATAAGAAGGGAAATATTAAGAAAAATCCTGTCCAGCCTTTAGTAAAAAATTTGGACACTCTACCTTTACCTAAGTTTGATATATTCGATTTTTCTATATTAATACCTTCTAAAGTTAAAGTTCCAGTAGTAGTTTTAACTAGAGGTTGCCCATATAACTGTACTTACTGCTGGAATAATTTTGCTAGAAATTTGTATCCAAATAAACAATATTATGTGAGATATAGAAGCCCTGAAAATTGCATTAAATATGCAAAAAGAGTAATGGAAGTCTATCCTGAAACTAGATCTTTTAGATTTCTAGATGATCTATGGCCTTTTTATAATGATTGGTTTGAAAATTTTTCAAAATTATATGATAAGGAAATAAATCTTCCATTTGAATGCAATCTTAGAGCAAATCTATTAAA
>CAZNER010000067.1:0-11070 GCA_964572065.1 uncultured Candidatus Saccharibacteria bacterium | reverse complement strand
ACTCTCTTAGCAAAGTTTTTCAATGCCCCACTCTTTATTACTATCAAATCCATTTTAAATACACGTGCGTACATATCAAGAAGTGATATAACATCTAAAAGTGATCTATAACCGGATAAGCCTGATACATCTATATATATCTTATTAAAACTAGTTTTAAAATTTAAAGCCTTTTTAATATCATAGACATCTAAGACCTCAAATCTTATTTCAGGTCTCATCTTTCTTGCTCTTTCTAGACACTTTAAGCTTATATCCGTAGCTATGAGATTTTTACACTTATTATAGAGCAGTTCAGATGTAGTCCCCCACTCGCAGCCTATTTCTAGTATACAGTCATTAGGTTTGACATATTGCTGTATAGATGCTCTATACTCTTTTACTCCTCTTGTAGCTAAATAGAGGGTTTTGAGTTTGTATTGATTTTCGTTTGCCATATTCACGTATATAATAAATAAAATAATATAATATACTTTTATTACTTTGGGAACAAAAAAAGCGCCCAATCCCGTAAAAAGACGCTATGCGTCTTCACAGGATCAGGCGCTCTTCCTACTACGCTAAAGCTTCGTAGGATTATTAAAAACCTGAGCTACTACCTATTAACAAATACGTATTACTCTTGTATTTGTCTAAGGACGACCTCCTGAAGTATTAAGTATTTAATTAGCATAATTATATCAAAGTACTTATTATTAGTTAAAGATTTTATAATTTGTTGATGATATAAAGAGTTGATATTAACCCTATAGTTGTGATATAATATTTAAATATATATTAAATTTTAGAGAGTTTTTATGAATGAGCAGGAAAGTACTTTAATTCCTGAAAATCAAACAGGTAATGATATAAGAGATTTGCTTGCAATAATAGGTAATAAAGGGAATGGTTTAGCGATGGGATATGTTACTGGTTCATTACTTAGAGAAAAATGTCATGTGCCAAGATTTGCAACAGTTTTAGCCGGTGTATTACTTTTTATAGCTGGTCAAAAAATAATAAATATACCCGAAGAGTCATTGGATTCATTTGGAAATATTGCTAACAAAAGTATAGAAGTTGGTAAAGGAGATTTATTTGATAGATTTATAGTTTATATTACTGAGAGGAGTTTTGCGTTTTGGACTACCGAAAGTAGAAGGTTAGAAAGAATCGGTTTTTTTATTCAAGGCTTTGTAACTGGTATGGTTGGAGAAGTAGTTTTACCTCCAGAAGTTCTTCTTTCTTGTATTAGAGATCTTATGAGGATTAGATAGTAGTATTATGAGATTTTTAATAAATAAGATAATGGAATATTAAATCTATTCATCTTATCCACTTCTATAAAATATAGTCATCATTATAACCAAGATAAGCATCAACGAGTAACCAATAAATAAAAATAAATTACTCTTTTCACTACTAGGGTCTAAAGCGTAAATCCAAGTCAATATTAAGTAAACAAATACAAAAATTCCTATAAATATGTTAATAATTTTATTTTGTATATAGCTTATAGATGGAAATTTTGAAAGATCTACCTTTTGTTTTTTCATATGTTTCTTAAGATGGATAGTATCAATTACTATACATATTGTAAAAAGAATACCGATTAATATATAGTGTATTATTTCCTTTTTTTTTAATTTTAGCTGCATTATAGGCAAAGCTAAAGGAGCAACAAGAATCATCAGCAATATACCTGTTAGAATTTGAAATGTTTTTGGCTTCATTAGAGCTTTTTAATATAATTATATTATAGCATATTATATTCTTTATTAATTTTAATTTAAAAATTTGGTATATATAGATTAAATACTGCCATTTGGCAGTTATTTTTTTATTTATTAAATATGGAACCGGAAGAAAAAGCAGAATAGGTGGTAGAAGTACAGGGAAGAACTACTGAAGATATTAATTCGTTAAGAATTTCGGAAACCTTAATATTCGAGTTTGATAGGATATCTGAAAATAATTATACAATTCCTTTTAAAATAGAAATATTTAAAGGTGATGATGGAATTATTAGGATCAATTTAACAATTGAAACAGGAGAATATTCTTATATCTCCATAGGTGAATTAATTTATCCACCTGAAACAAGTGGAGAAGTTATTTTAGATAAGGTAAGTGTAATTTTAGATATTATAAAGCAAGGATTTCCAATAGAAGTAATTAAAGCTGCATTAGGAATTAGTTTAGAAGGGTTGAATCAGGCAGTATGGCTAAGACAAAGGTTGGATTATCCTCTAACAGAAGATGATAAAGAATAAAAACAATAGTTAATTTATATTAAGTATAAGATATATTTTTGGAGATAGAAATATATAAAAAGATGTATACAGTATAAATGAAGCTAGATATCCTTCTCTGAAATTTTTGATTACAAATGCCATTAGAGGTGTAATTCCTGTTATTGAAAGAAGTAAATAAAGAATTCCACAGATATTAATAGGTTGAAAATATGTTAGTTATTATGATACACTAATTAAATCTTTATTTTGCAAAATTTAGTAATGATAAAGATAAAAAATGCATATAAAATATACAAACTTGGTGATACAGAAGTTAAAGCCTTAGATGGAGTATCTATTGAAATTAAAGATAAGGAGTTTATTGCAATAATAGGACCGTCAGGTAGCGGTAAGTCTACATTTCTACATATGATTGGAGGCATAGATTCTTTAGATAAGGGGAAAGTTATAGTTGATGACAAAGATTTGAGTAAATTAAGAGATAAAGAGTTAGCTATATATAGAAACAAGATGGTTGGATTTATTTTCCAGCAGTTTAATTTACAGACTACATATACTGCTATTGATAATGTAAAGCTACCGTTAATTTTTTCTGGTGTTTCAAGAAAAGAAAGAGATAGATTAGCAATCGATGCATTAAAGAAAGTTGGATTGGGAGACCGTATGAAACATAAACCAAATGAATTATCTGGAGGTCAGCAGCAGAGAGTATGTATAGCAAGAGCTATTGTAAATAACCCTCAAATTATTTTAGCTGATGAACCAACAGGGAATTTAGATAGTAAATCTGGAGAAATTATCATACAAATGCTTAAAGAATTAAATAAAAAGTTAGGAGTTACTATAGTTGTAGTAACTCATGATGATAGGATAGCTCATAAAGCAGGTCGTATAATAAGGATTCTTGATGGAAAAGTAATTGAAGATGTAAAAAATGGTAAGGAATTAATAGAAAAACATACCGATTAAATAATATAAACTTCTTAATTATGAAAGTATTAGATATAATAAAAATATCGTTAGCAAATTTATTTAGACAAAAAGTCAGAACTCTTTTAACTGTATTTTCGATAGTTATTGGAGCTACTTTAATTTCCTTAGTATACTCTGTTATACCAGGCTTCGAAAATTTCTTTGATTTACAGTTTAATACTTTATCATCGCCTTATCTTATAGAGGTTTCACCAATTGAAGAAAGGCCGGGTAAGGTAGTATTGAGTGGTTTAGGAAACGCTCCAGTAGAATACAATGAAGAGGATAAAAACAATGGAAGCTTTGAATTCGATTTTGGAAGTTTTACAGATGAAGATATACAAAAAATAAAATATTTTGATGGAGTAAATGATGCTTATGAGCCTTTGATGCCAAGTATCGATTATGTTGTACTTGAAGGAGATACAAAAAAGTATAAAGCTGGATTTGTATTTTATTACCCAACATTTATACTCAAAAATATGGATTTAGTTGCAGGAAATTATTTTAATAAAGAAGATACTGGAAGGATAATTATATCGAATCAATTTTTAGACTCTTTTGGAATTGAAGATGCTGATGATGTTATTGGGAAAAAGCTTGTTCTTCACGCAACTCAGATGAATATAAACCATACAAATTTTGAGTCTCAGGAAACAGAAACATCAGAGTATAAAGATTTTGAATTCGAAGTCTCTGGAGTAACAGAAAGAACGTTAATTTCATCTGCAGTGTATATATCTTCAAAAGATGCAATTGAGATAGTTAACTTTGTTAATGGAAATGAAAAAGCTTTAACTGATGAAGATGATAGCAGGCAGGAATTACATGTAGAATTAACAGATCCGGCTTTAGCAGAAGATGTAAAAAATAAAATCGAAGAGTTGGGTTTTACTGCAACAACTTATGAGGATAGTAAGAGTATATTAAATGAAATGTTTAATATTATTACAATAATTTTTAGTTCTTTTGGCGTTTTAGCAATGGCGGTTTCTTCTTTAGGAATTTTAAATACTCTTATTATGGCAGTTATGGAAAGGACTAGGGAAATTGGAGTTATGAAGTCAATCGGAGCAACAAGGATAAATATAGCAGTGATGTTTACATTAGAAGCAATGTTTATAGGACTAATAGGAGGTTTAATAGGATTAGGTTTGGGATATGGAGTTTCGGAGATATTGAATATTGTGAGTCATAATACATTTCTAAAGTCATTTGAAACATTAGATTTATCTAATTTTACCTCTTTAATACTGCTTGGACCTGCACTATCAACTTTTGTTGCTACAATAGCAGGAATTTATCCAGCAGTAAAAGCTTCAAAGCTTGATCCTGTAAAAGCACTAAGATACGAATAAATTTTATAAACTGCAATTATTGGAAATATAGCAGTCAATTTCTTTCCATGATTTCACTCTTGTTATATTCTTTCCGTTTGGAATATCTCTATTCCAAGGTCTATCAAATAATAGTACTTTAGTTCCTGTCTTGGCAATTGATATCGAATATGTAGGAGCATCTTCTATCATGATATTTATATTTTGGTCTTTGCAGATTTGTGCTTTTGTAATTAAATTTTTCATTGATTTATTTCCAAATTGATTTGATAAAATAATATTATCGAATTTTTTTCCAAAATGCTTGTTAAGCCAATTTTTAGTTTTTTCTTCTAACCATAGTGGGCGTGATGTTATAACTGATATTGTTGAAATTTTATTTATTTTGTTAATTACCGATTTGGTGCCATTTATGGGTTTTAATTCTTCAAATATTTTTGTTCTATAAAAGTTTTTAATTCTTCTTATCATAACATCTTTTTTTGTTTTAAAAACTTTTTCAAGATCATAATTATTTATTTGTGAGAATTTGTAATTAGTTTGATATTTATTATTATAGTATGATAACCAGCCGTTATTAAAGTTAGCAAGTACATCATCTAAATCTATTCCGATATTATTCATAAGTATTACTGTAAAATAAAAAATATATTTATTTTGAATATTCTAACAAATTTAGTGATTTTTATATATAAAGTTTCCTTGCTTGATTGTTTATAGATATAGTAAAATATATAAATCCTTATTTAGATAATATTCGGACGAGTAGCTCAGCTGGTTAGAGCATTCGGTTTACATCCGAAAGGTCATAGGTTCGATTCCTATCTCGTCCATTTTGAAAAGTTCTGTAAAGATTAAAAAGCGGCAGTAGTTCAGTTGGCTAGAACGTTTCCTTGCCAAGGAAAAGGTCGCCGGTTCGAATCCGGTCTGCCGCTTTTTAATCTCTAATGTTAGTTAATTAAATAATGTGGTTAGAACGTCCGCCAATGGCGGAAGGTCGCCAGCGAGTACCAGTTACAATCGAAGTTATACGGGGTTCGCTCAATGACACTCGAATTTACAAATGGAATGAAGTAAATTCGTAAGTGGAATTAGTACTGGGAAGCTGAGTAAAACGAAGCAGAGCAGTGAATCCTGTCTGTCGCTTTTTAATTTTTATAAAATATTTTTTTGAATTATTTTAAATATTAATTTGAAATCCATGATAAAAAGAAAATCATTAAAAAGATATTTGATGATAATTCTACCTATTATTATATTTTCAGTATTATTTATATTTATTATGGATAAGACAAACCCTACAGATAGTAACGAAGATGGTTATGAAGAATATACTCAGGAAGAACTTGAAGAGTTAGCTGAGTCTATGGAATCAACATCTGATAGTACTGGAGATTTTGAAGAGTTTATTGTAGAAGATATTGAGGTTGGTAATGGTATTGAAGTAAAAGAGGGAGACGTATTAAAAGTTCATTATATAGGTACTCTGATTGATGGAACTCAATTTGACAGCTCATATGATAGAGGTGAGCCATTTGAGTTTACAATAGGTGAAGGGAGTGTTATAGAGGGGTGGGATGAAGGATTGATAGGCATGAAAGTTGGAGGAAAGAGAAAATTATCTATACCCTCTGAATTAGGTTATGGAGAAATTGGTTCTTCAAGTATTCCACCAAATGCAGGATTAATTTTTGAAGTTGAATTGATAGAAATTGTAGAATAGTTTATTAAATCTCTTTTTCAATATCATTTAGCTCTTCAATCATTTTTTTAACAGCATTTTCATCTAAGCCATGAGCTACAGCAGCCTGCTCTAGTGTTTCATTTTGTGCTAAAGGACATGCTACACAATGAAAACCGTATTCCGTGAAAAGATTTAATGATTTGGGACAAATTCTAATTATCTTAGATATAGTCCATTTTCTTGCTATTTTATTCCTCATATAGTTGATAATTATATCAAAGAAGTTTTAACAAAACTAATTTTTCGTATACAATGTAAGTATGAAGCGAAGAAGAAGTTTTTTAAAACGTACAAAACAAAGATTATTTACCCAAGGTTCTCCTGATTATTTACTGCTTTTTTTAGTTATAGTATTAGTACTATTTGGATTAGTTATGGTTTATGATGCAAGTGTAATCGTAGCGGCAGATACTTATAATGATCAATTCCGATTTCTAAAATTTCAGCTGATTTGGGTCGGGATTGGAACTTTTTTTGCAGTTTTAGCTTATATGTTTGATTATCACAATTATCCTAAGATAGTTATTCCTGCTATAGTTACTACTATAGTGTTATTAGTGTTAGTAGTTCTAATAGGACCGGTTGTATTTGGAAGTAAGAGATGGTTTTCGGTTGGTGATTTAAATATACAACCATCAGAGTTAGCAAAGCTGACATTTACATTATATTTAGCTAGCTGGTTATCAAAACAAAGACCAAAGCAAACAAAGAATGTAAAAGAGTCTTTTAAAAATCACTTGAAAACAGAGTTACTTCCTTTTTCTATTATATTAATTTTAATATGTTTTTTGATTGTAATTGAGCCGGATCTGGGTACGACAGCAGTTGTAGGAGCTACAGCTTTAATAGTATATTTTATATCTGGAAATGATGTGATTCATACAATTGGATCCTTTTTCATTATAGCAATTATGATGATAGTTGGGATTAGTGCAGCTGTGATATTCCCTTATAGATTAAGAAGAGTGCAGACTTTTTTAGAAACATTGAAAAGCGGAAATGTTTCAGACCCATTTGGTGCAGGATATCAGATAAATCAAGTTCTAATAGCTATTGGTTCAGGAGGGTTATTTGGCGTAGGTTTTGGTGAATCCAGACAGAAGTTTTTCTATCTTGTTGGGAATAGTGCATTTACAGACACAATTTTTGCTGTTTTTGCTGAGGAATTTGGTTTTGTGGGTGATGTCATATTAGTATTATCATTTCTTCTATTTATAAATCAAGGGATAAAAATTGCAAAAAATACACCTGATAAACTGGGATCATTATTGGCTGTAGGAATAACCGTTTGGATAGGTTTACAAGCGTTTTTAAATATTGCCGCAAATGTTGCATTAGGTCCTTTAACTGGTATTCCCCTACCCTTTTTTTCATATGGAGGTAGTTCTATGGTTGTTATTTTAACTGCAGTTGGTATATTATTAAATATAAGCAGGTATTCTAAAAAGTAAAATTACAAAACCGATTTATGAAGAGAGAAAAAACAATTCTAATTACAGGAGGACATTTAACTCCGGCTATGTCTATTATTAATGAATTAAGAAGAAGAGGTTATGATTCTTTTATATGGGTGGGAAGAAGAAAGACTATGAAGAAAGATAAAAATGATAGTGCTGAGTATAATGTGATTAAAAATGATTTAGAAATACCATTTATTGATATAACGACAGGTAAGGTAATTAAATTTAATAGTTTAAAAACACTAATTGAATCAATAATAAATATAATCAAAATACCTATAGGTTTTATACAATCAATATTTTTATTAATTAAAACAAAACCAAAAATAATTATTTCATTCGGAGGTTATATTGCTGTTCCTATAGTTTTAGCAGGATGGTTTCTAGATATTCCATCAGTAACACATGAACAGACTATTATTGTAGGAAAGGCAAATAAATTTATATCAAAATTCTCTAAAAAAATATTTATTTCGTGGGAAGAATCAAAGAAGTATTTTACCGAAAATAAAGTAATATTAACTGGAAATCCAGTTAGAAAAGAAGTATTAATAAGTGAGACGAATAATTATAATTTAAATATGAAATTGAAGACTATATACGTTACTGGTGGTAATCAGGGGTCTCATATAATTAATCAAAATATTAAAAGTATAATAAAAAAACTGCTTGAAAAATATAATGTAATACATCAAACAGGTATAACTACTGTTACGAAAGATTTTGAAGAATGCGATAGAATTGAAAAATCTTTGACTGGTAAAACAAAAGGCAATTATATTGTTAAAGGACATGTCTTTGGTATAGAAATAGGAGAGATATTTAATAAAGCTGATATAATTATTAGTAGAGCTGGAGCAAATACTATGACTGAAATATTTGCTCTCGGAAAACCTGCTATTCTTATACCTATTTCATGGAGTTTAAATAATGAACAGTTTGAGAATGCTAAGAAGATAGAAAAAATAGGATTAGGAAAAATAATTGAAGAAAAGGATTTAAAGCCGAAAATATTAAAAAAATATATAGATAAAGCTTTTAAATTAATAAAAAAAGGAAAGGATTTTAATGAAAAGTCATTAAAAAAGACTATTAGTAAGGCAAAGGATATGATTAATTTAAAAGCATCTGAGATAATTGCTAATGAAACAATTAAGATGATAGAATAAATCGAATTATAATAGTTTAGATTTAATTTTAATAAAATGGAAAGTACACAGATAAAAAAGATATTAAAAGGTATTGTTTTATTTATATTTGGATTATTTGAGATAATTATTTTGATAAGAATACTGCTTAAGCTCATAGGAGCAAGTACAATGAGTACATTTGTTGAATTTTGGTATAACTTATCTGATCCTTTATATATTCCTTTTGATGGGACTGTTGAGGATTTATCTTCAGGAAACATTATATTTGAGATAAATTCATTAATAGCAATAATTATATACTCTGTTATTGCTCTTGCAGTTCTAAATATCATTATTGGTGTACTTGAGGATAAAGTAAGTAATAAAGTAAAAAGAATAATTGAAACTGGATTTAAAATTATTGAAAGTATATTAGCTTTAAGATTAGTTTTTAAACTAATTGGAGCTGGTAAAAGCGGATTTATTACATTATTATACGCTATATCATCTCCTGTATATGAGCCATTTAAAGGTATATTGCCATCTTTTGGACATGATAACATAATATTTGAAACTGCTACTTTTATAGCATTGATAATAATTATAATAGTTGATTTCGCATCAGATAAACTATTAATTGAAATTTTTAAAGAAGGATCAAAAAACTCGTTAAATACTCAGAGAGGTGAGCAGATTATACAGCCAAATAATAATATATCTCCACAGTCAACTAATACTCAGCCAAGTAGATCAGATTTACAACAGCAAGATAATCCTAATAATTCAAATAGTACAGCTCCTACTATAAATGTGTACAATAATACGCAGGATCAGCAAGAAACTGAAAATAGAACAAAGAATAAATAATATTATTCTGAAAAATAATTAACTCTATTAAGTTCATTTATTACATTGTTGGTGATTTTTCCTTCAACTATTTCGTATCCCATTAGAGCAAATATTCTATCATTGTAAAATATTGGTCTTGAATTGCCATACCAATCTACGCATGAAAATTCACAGTTATCATTTTCTTCTCGAGGTGGATCAGCTTCAAGAGATCCCATATTAATAAATTCTCTATTATTGTTTACATTTAGAAATAAGATTTCTGCTGATTCATTAAATAGGTGTTCATAGGATTCGTTCTCTTTTCTTATTGGTAGTCCTAAAGTACTAATATCATCTTTATAAAAGAATCCGTGGCTCCTTAATTCTCCTTGAACTGCATTTTCTACTATATATACATCAGTTATTTTAGATTTCCCAGATAATTCAAGAGAACTAAATTTGAGATCTTCATCATTATTTCCAACTACAACAGCGCCATCTCCCATTACATCTATACGATCAATACTATGATTTAATTCGAGAGTCTGGATATTTTCATCAGTTTTATAATTTTTAATATAAATATAATTATCAGCACTCTCGTCATAATACCAATTACTTCCGCTTCCATATAGTAAATAATCACCAACATATCTATTTTGAATAGTATACCCTTCAGGTTCAGTTAAAATTGTAAAAGAATTTCTAGATATAAGTCTTGGAGTATTTGAGAATTCATTGATTGAAACTCTCATTAATGCAACTCCTCCGGAAGTTACTTCTGAATTCCACATACCTTCGCCAGCAGTGTTCTCTCTTACAAATACATTTAAATATCCATCAGAGTCTTCTTTAAAAGAAAATTGATCAATTGGAGCTCCATCTGCTTGGAGTACTAATGCAGAGTTTTCCTTTAAAGGAATTCTATATAAATATGAGTAAGTTTTATCTTTATCTGTATCACTTTCATCACTGTAATAATATTCATATGGATCTTCAGAAGTCCAAATATAAATAGCATTATTTGAAACGTAGAAATTTCTAGAGTAAGGACCTAAAATAGCCTGAGCATTACAATCGAGGTTCGAACTACTTAAATCGCATGTTACAACTGTATGTAGTGTAGGATAAAGTGTATCTTGAATAGGCTTATAGATATCTGTCTTGTCAAGTATATCTTCTCCTTCTGTTGTTTCGTTATCTTTTATCCATTTTTTTATCTCTGGTAAACTAGTCTTACGGTAATATTCTTCATCTTCTGAATAATCCCATGTAAATAAATAGTATGGCATATAAAATATTAAATTATTATCAACTAATCTGCTAGTATAATTTCTTGATGAATAATAGTCATTTGAATCA
>CAZNER010000066.1:0-11163 GCA_964572065.1 uncultured Candidatus Saccharibacteria bacterium | reverse complement strand
CATAATATTGGGATAAATCATAATCATCATAAGTCTTTATGTGTTGTTCAGGTGTCATTGGTTTTAAATGTGTATCCTTACACTCTAAGGGATATTTCTTTAACTGATAAATAACAGGGATATATAACTCGTCAAAAAATTCTCCACTTTGTATCTGCTTAATTAATCCTATTAAATACTCAATGGAATATTTAGGGTAAGTCCAAACTTTATCCCTTATCTGATGATTTATATATAGTTTATCTTTTATATTATTAAATATCTCCTGTTTATCTTCGTAACTCAATGTGCTATCATATAATAACTCATATAATAAATCGTGTAATTCAGGAGATATTATACCCTTATCAGAATACTTGGCTATCTCCTCTAATTTATTATATCTTGTTAAAAATATAATATCCTTTATCATTGGGATTACCTCTTTACCTGATAGCATTTTAATACTCTTGTTATTACCTGTTTTATCCAAGCGTATTTTAATATCCTTACACCACAACTCGATACCCTTTTTGTATTTAATACCAAGAGCATAACACCAACAGGATAATATTTTACTGTTAAATCTTCTACTCATTATATCCTTACCTCGATACATTTTATTATCCTGTGTTATTTCAAATTTCTCAATGCCATTTCTACTTAAATAACTGTTGGGTAATGTGTCAATATTATATTCAGTAATGCTACCAAAATTATGTTGTGGTAATCTTGTAATTATTCTTCCCTTTTTAGTATTTCCTAATATAGCATTTGTTTCCTTACCATATCGACTAATCCATTCACTTACATTTATTTTCTGTGCCTCATTATAATTACCATAAGACACTCTACTGCCTAAATCGTTTACAATTTCTTCTCTATATATTTTCATATTTAAATCCCCTTTGAAGAATATCGGCTATAATATTTATGCCATAATTCTCTTTTTAATATACATTCGTTATCACTTGCCTCAATTTTTTTCTCCTTATTATTTTTCTTATTCATTTTAATTCATCTCCTTTATTTTTAAATGTATCTGTTTGTGTTGTTTTGGCGTAACAAGTTGCAGATTATCAATGTTATTATTTAGTTTATTTAAATCCCTGTGGTGTATCTGATAACCCTGTGGTATTTTCATTCCCCTCATTACTCTGAATATATGTCGGTGTTCAAGCATTGGTTTCCCATTTATTAATAATACCCTATAACCCTTTTTATTTATAAAGGTATTAAAATTACCACATATCATTTAACTCAACCAACCTGTTCTTCCATTATAAAATACATTTCTGTATTCCTGTTGTGTGTCATCACTTGCCTCTTTATTTTCTTTACTTATTTCTTTCATTTATATATCTCCTGAAACAACCCTTTAACTCGGTGTTTCTACCCTTACAACTGAAGTTAGTTTATAAACTTTTCGGTTGCTTGTATTTAATACGTTACATTACATTAAATTCTTCTGTTGGTTGGGTGTTACAATTCATCTTTTCGTTATAATAATAACAAGAGGTATGCTAACATTTACCATGATAAATACTCTCAATAAATATATGGCAAGTGATTATAATAACAGGGTGATTTGGTCAGGATAATCTTACAGTATAATATAGGTAAGAAAATGTTTGACATTATAAACCATTATCCTATAATACTTAGTTATTTATATATATGTTTTCGTTATACTATCCCCATTATATTTAAGAATATTTAATCAGAAAATTAAGAGGCCATTTTAAGTATTTAAATACACACATACACGTATTAAATTCTCCCTTTTAACCACGCTATTAGATACCATGCTACATACTACCATGCCACAAGCAACCATGATAAACCTTCTAAGGTGGGATAACCCACCCATATAGGATTAGAATTGTAAGTATAGTAACACCCATGCGTGCCATTAACTTGCACGCTTGACAAAGTGTAGCATGTTGCAATAGTAACACTCTGCTTGACACTCTCTAGCACGGTTTCCCATGCCATGACAATTCATACCACGACTTAATGGTAACACGCTTGACTATCTCTAGCATGCTTGTCAATGTCTAGCATGGCACTCTCGACTTTCCCTTCACCCCCTTCCAACCCTGTCGTGTCCATATCCTATATAGGTTGGGGGGTATATAAAGCTTTCGGAATTCTCAAGCCATGATAGACAAGGTCTAGCACGCCTCTTGCCACTAACTAATGGTGGGTAACACCACCCATCAACGTGGAGGGTTCAGTATACCCTCCAATACTGGTATAAAGACGTAAGTATCATATAAGGCAATTCGCCTGCGTAACCCTGCTCTCCAGCCCACCAGCCCGACACTCAACCTCTACTATAAGAAACAATAATGGTGGGAAATCCCACCCAATAAATTAATAAAAAAAAAAGATGAGGGGGATTTTTCCCCTCTACATTTCGTGGATTACCTGTGAGATTGCTGTATTTTCTTTGGCTAACCATTCAACAGCCCATTTGTTACCTGCTTTTTCCCTCTCCTTAATGCTCTTGTAGTTAATTTCTTTGCATTTGTTTAGGATTTGTTTGCGTTTATCTTTGTTCAACTTTGCTGACTTCATTTGTTTATCCAAGATATTCTCTCGGATTATTCTCTTACTGATTGAGTATTTGGTATTCGGTGGGAATTTGTATTGTTTCCAAAAGTTTTTGGTATCGACTTTGTAGGGATTTTCACTATTAACCTTACCGAATAATTCAACTGTCTTTTTAACAGATAAATCCTGTAAGGTTTTTTCAAGTTCGTTTGGTTTTATCAGTTTCTTTTTAATTTTTTCTGTTGCTGGTAGTTCCTTTTCGACACTTGCTTCCTTTATTTCATAAGCAGTTCCGTCTTTTATAAGAAAAGACTTACCACCTATTTTTACTATTTCTGTCATTTTTCTTATCTCCTTTGCTTACTTATGGTTGTGTTTTCTTGGTTAGTTCGCCACAACCACAACCCTGTATAGACGGGGTAGTATTTAAATGTTGCGTTTTAATCAACACTCTTGCTAACAAGTAGCATGCATGACAATGTGTAGCACGGATCTACTTGACTTAATAATATATAGGTGGGAGTACCCACCCTGTATGATACTTAGAATAAAGTAAGTATACCCGTATACCCACACACGAAAGGAAAATGCCTCAGATAGCCCTTAAAATCAATCCTCAGCCAAAAAAAAGAGGGGTGGTAAACCCCATTAACGAAATGCTATGTCGCCTTTCATAATCCTGTCTTTACTGCTTCTCTCTGCTTCCTGTCGAATTAGCATTGCTGTTGATAAGATTAACTCATCTCTTGTTAGTTCCTGCTCTATTAATCCTGCAAGAACTAAAGCATTATTATCAATCTCAGCAAACCTCGTTAAATTAGACATCTTTGTACACCATTCAATTCCTTCTTTCCCTTTTATTAATTTACTTATTCTTTTAGATGTTTCCATACATTTTTTAGCCATTACTTTTGCCTTTTCCTCTATTTCCTTTAATCTTTCTTCTTCCATCTTTCTCATCTCCTTAGTTTTCTACCCCTGTATAGTCTTGTGGGTTTAAATACTTTTCGGTTTTCTCAACGAGTGATAACATGCACCATGCTAACACTTAGCACGAATCCGTGTGCGTATGCGTAACAAATTAATGGTGGGATAACCCACCCTAAAGTATAGTAAACAAATACATATGTTGTATATATCACGAGATTTCTAAAATTAATAAAAAAAATTAGATGAGTTGGTAATTTCTCATCTCGGTTAAAATCATTTTTGCCATTGATTGTATGCTGGTTGGTGGATTGTTTAAAGTTCCTTTCCCATCAAGATACACAACCCCACAAGTTACGATTGCTTTATTAAACCCTATACGATTTAATATCATCTGCATTTTTTTACCATCAGATTCAGATGTGCTTTCCTTTGCTTCTAATTCCTTTAATATCTCAAGTCCGTTCATTTTACCACTAACCCTGTATACACTTGGGGGTTTATATAGTTTTCGGTGTGCATGACATTGTATAGCATGGTGGTCTTCTAACCGACCCGGTCCCTATGAGGTGGGATACCCACCCATTGTAGGTATAGTAACCAATACATATAATAGTAACTATATCACGAGGTTTCCTATAAAAAAAAAAGAAAGAAGATTGGATTGAGTAACCTTAGAGTTCATCACAGCCAAGACACTCTATGGATTTCTCAAACCAATCTATTCTAACCCTATTACCACACTTTTTGCAATAGAGTTCCCCATCAATCTCATCAACTACACAGGATTTCTCCATATAGTCAATCATTGCTTTAGGGATAGACAATTTCCGACTTGCTTCCACAGTTTGCATAGCAACCGTATCTACTTATGAGTATATAAGCCTTTCGGTATCTCCCATTGAACGATATCAGCAGTATCCTTAATTGAATATATATAGGGTGGGAATACACCACCCATTAATATGAATAGATACTATAAGTAATAACAAAAAAAAAAGAGAAAGATTACCTGACAGGAATATACTTTCGTATAACCTTTCCCTCTTGGCTAATCGGATAGAGTATCCAGTATCGTCTACTCCTTTCTTTCTCCAAGTTTCTTAGTTTCCCTTTCATTTCTCCTCACACCTGTAATGCAATAGGGGTATATAAGCCTTTCGGCTTAAATTGCCCCAAGACTTCTTAGGACGTCTATGTGTCCATATTGTCTTGCTATTTGCTTTATGCTCTTTGTTCTCCAACCCATCTTCTTTAATATTCTCTGTTGCTCTTTATCCTTTAGGCTTGCTCGAGTTTCCACGTAATCCCAACCCTGTGAGGCTCGGTTACTCTCTCCTATCAAGTGGATTACCTTATGAACTGTTTCATGGTGGATTACTCTGCTTATCTCTCCTATTACCTCATCTGTTGTCAAGTGTTGTAGACAATCTCTTAGAAGTCCTTTCCCTATGAATATCTGTTGGCTACTCACTCTATAATAAGTTCCTTTTGATTTACCAAAGAGAATCGGGTGGGTTACTCCACCCTTATCCTTTGTAGTAGTTCTTAGGAGTTCTTTGAAGTCAAGTTCTACTATTGCTATAAACTCTTTTATCTTCTGTCGTCTTACCTGTTGGAAGGGGTTGTTGATTTTCTTTACGAGTTCTTTTTTCTCTTGGAGAATCCCTTCGAGTAGCTCAAGAGTTTCCCAACCATTTAAATTCTTATTAGCTATCCTTTTGACTATTTCATATCTTTTATTCATAGGCATACCTGTTGTTCCCCAGTAGATTTTTCCACTTGCCCATTCATTTATTTTAAACCATTTTCCTTTTGAGCATACAAATTTAAGCGGATTTTTCTTAAAGCTTTTTAGCTCTTCTCCTGTTAGTCTTGGTATTACAACCAAGTCGTTCTCAATTCCAGCTTCTAAATTTCCTGACGACTTTGAGCCGTCCACTTCAATTCCTGTCATGCAAGTAGATATAACATACATACTTATATCACTTTCGATTTTCTCAACGGAAGTGCAACGGTAGTGCTTTAATTAATAATATGGTAACGAATAGGAAGTCCAACGTAAACACCTATGACATCATTTACCTTAATAATAAGATACATATCCCGTTGATTCAGCTCGTTGCAACAGGTGGTAATCTTGGTTTAATTCAAGACTTTGGAAACGCATTTGTTCACTTTCGTTTAACCTATTAGACATAAAGAAACCTTACGGAAATTCCCCTATAAAATCCATAGTGCTTAGTTATCTACCTTCGGTATAACGCTATCCCAAAAGCAGTCCTGATATCCTTAGTCGAAATCAATATAATACTAGGTTGATTTTTGTGGTAATATAACGCTAAAACTTTATATAGTGTGGCAACCAGGTAGTATATAAAGGTTTCGGTAGCTAACAGGAGGGGAATTATTTATATGTAACAAATCGACCAACATATAATATTATTGAGAGAGAAGAAAGGAAAACTATATATATACCTTTCTACCTACTCACAAAAGAGATATAATAAAATATGTCAAACAAGGAGAGGCAAGCTAAGCCGGGTATTAGGAACAGGTGGGTTACATTAATTTTAATGCTACCTATATTAATTTAAAAATAAATAGAGAGATATTATGAAAGTTATAGATTTATATAAAGCAGGTACCTATTACGGTACTGTTAGTATTAGGGATTTTATATATGACTAGAACTAATCTAATTATAAAATACGGACTAGAACCAGAAGTAGATTCACTTTTAGAAAATGGTTATTCAACATACAGTATTAGAGATGTTATCAGAAACAATCACTCAGATGAGCCTGAGCTAGTTAAAATTTCTCATATGGCTGTCCAGAGATATAAAGAAAGAAAGGACGAAAACCAACTCATCGAATTGGATGAGAAAGGAGAAGATTTAGTTGATTTTGTAAAAAGAGACTATAAAGAAACATCTGATGAAATCAGAAAAGAATTAAATAAATGGTCAACTAGATTAGATAAGCTATATAAGAAGGCTGAAAAAGATGGGAGTTATTCTGATTTAACAAAGGTAATCCAACAATCTAATAAAAACATGATGGACAAACTAAAACTTTCTGAGTCAAAAATGTTCCATCTAGGTAAACAAATAAAGAATGTTGGAGAGATAAATCAAAAGAAAATACAGAATCTAAACATAATCATGATTGATATAGCAGAAAATGATTTATGTCCCGAGTGTAGAGAGCGTGTATTAAATAAGATAAATAAAATCTACACAAAAAATGTTGATACAAATTAGGAGAAGATAAATATGGCTAAAAAGAAATATAAGACAGTAACCGTTTCGGCATACGATCCATGGATAACAGTTAAAAAGTTCTTCACAGGACTTTTAATAACTTTAGTACCTATTATACTAGCTTATATCATTGACTTCGTACAAGGACCTGAATTTCCAGTTGAATACGCAGTATATATACCTATAATTGTTGGTATGATACATGCTTTAATGAACCTATTGAAGCACTACAACGATACTAAGACAATAGAAGTTGAAGCTTAATAATAAGTCAGAATTTCTGTAAAGACTGTCGAATCTTTTGAAGACATAAAGAATCATACCTAATGGTTCTTTAAGACAGACAGTAGACACTGTAGATTTCTACAGAGCAAAACAAAGCTCAGAACCAATGGTATGTTATATTATGTTATTAAAAAATAGAAAAAGATGAAAATGGATTTAGATAAGTGGTTATCCGATGCATCTAAATGGGTATTACCGTTCTTCGGTATACTATTTATTGCACAGAGTTTGTTAGGATTAACTTTCTCATTTGGCTTTAACTTCTAAGGTTAAATAAAGTCCTAATCAATAAAAAGTTATGTTTATATGTTTTTTTCTATTCATTCGATATTATGACACAAGACTTAGACTCATTTAAATATGCACTCGATTACGAAGGATTCATAACCGATATTCTTGGACTCAAATGTGAATGGTTTCACAAGGAATGGATAGAATTATTTGAGAAGAATCAATATTCTTCTTTATTAGCTCCAAGAGGACATGGTAAATCAGTCCTAGTAGGAGCTTATCTCACTTGGAGAATAGTTAAGAACCCAAATATAAGGGTTCTAACTGTCACAATTAATCAAGATAAAGCTAACGAAATGATGTCATTAGTACAAAGACCTTTGGAATCTAATGATACCTTAATACAAACTTTTGGTCAACAGAAGGGTTATGCTGATTGGTCAAGATCTACTCTTAGAGTATTAAGATCTGGACAAGGTGGTATGGCTAACAAGGAACCAACCTTCACGGTATATGGAGTTACTGCAGGAATGGTTGGAGGACATTACGATATAATCGTCTTAGACGATATAACTGACCAAAAAAATTCACGAACTGAACATAGAAGAAAGGAATTAGTTGATTGGTATAATTCCACCATAACACCTATGCTTGAACCTAATGGACAAATAATCTCTATAGGTACAAGATGGCACGAAGATGATATTCATAATTACTTTCAGAAACTTACCAATTATAAATCAGCTACATATAAAGCTATCATAGATGAGGAGAAAAAGGAAGTTCTTTGGCCAGGACAATGGACCTACGAGGAACTTATGAAAAGAAAAGCTGGTATGGGGAGTATCAGTTTTGAAATGCAATATCAAAATGAAATAGTATCCTCTGAGGATTCACCCATTAAAAGAGCATGGGTTGAATATTCAGTGGAGCACTTTAAATATCCACAAGATGAAATAGAAACTTTTATAGGAGTAGATTTATCATCTAAAGGAAAGGATACTGATTTTTTCACCATAACTGTGATAGGAGTATATGAAGGAAAGGTATATGTATTGGATGGATTAAGAACTAAAGCCTCTTTATTTAGGCAATTTGATCTCATTAAATCATATGATACTAAATGGACACCTTCAAGAATAGGAATAGAACAAGCAGCACAACAGAAAATGATTGTAGATCAATTAACAGAATCTACTACACTCCCGATAGTTCCTATAAAATCATCCATCGTAAATGATAGGATGTCTAGAGTACAGAGATTATCTGTATTATTTGAAACTCAACGAATATATTTAAACCCAAAATTAGTAGAATGGGCAGATGAAATGATATATTTTCCTAGAGGAGCACATGATGATACTATTGACTCATTGTCCTTTGCAGTACAAGCTTCACAACATGAAAGTGACATAGATAAACCAGTAGACTGGGGGGCAGTCAAGGATATGATATCCATAGGAAAGAAAGTAGGTTCTACAAAACCTAATGTTAATAGGTATAAAATTACCAAAGTATAATGGAGGACACATGTCAGAACAAATTTATATTGGAAGCAAAGATATTTCTAGATACATCTCTGCGGTTTTCTATACTCCAGAAAAAGAAAAGAATATAATTATAATGGCTAGAGGTAGCAATATTAAGAAAGCTATAGATATTCTAGCTATACTAATTAGAGATTATTTAGACAATCCAAAGTACGTAATAAAAGTTGATAGTGAACCTTTTGATAAAAGAAAGGTATCCACATTAGAAATCACACTAACTGGTACAGAAAAGGAAAATATTAAAAAAATTGAAAAAGATTAAAAGAAGAGGATTATATGGGATTAAGAGATAGAATTCCTTTACAATTAAGGAGAAAGAAAAGATCTATTTATCTTGACGATAAAGGTAAACCTAAAACCATAATAGCAACTGGAAAGGGTGCAGAAAAAGGTAAAATTTCTTCATCTAGTGAAAGAACTGAGTTCCTATTAAAATCTTATAAAGATTATTATGAGGGAGAAAATACAGTCTTTGCAGCAGTAAATATAACTGCTTGGAACGCTATAATGGTAGGTTATAATTTAATGTCGGATGATGAGAATGCAACAACTTTAATTAAGTCTTATTTAGATAAGATAACATTAGATGAAGTGTTATTGGATAGTGTAATATATACATTAGTATATGGAGATGCATTCATAGAGTTAGTTAAAACTTCTAAAGGAGATATAACTAGACTCAAATCAGTTGATCCAATAACTATGAATATACTTTATGATAAATTTGGGGTAACTACAGGTTTTCAACAAAAGATTGGTGGAAAACTACAACCTACCGTATTAAAACCGGAGGATATAATACATATCAAGTTCTTCCCGAGAGCAAGTTCTCCTTATGGTCTCTCTCTAATAGAACCTTCTAAGGAGACTATAGATAGAAAAATAGCTACCGATCAAGCTTTAGCTAATGCAATTATCAGACACGGTACACCTAAATATAAGGTTAGAGTAGGTACACCAGAGGAAATACCACCTACATCGGTATTTACTGACATACAGAGTGAATTAGAGGACATTACAGAGTTAAATGAGATTATATTACCAGGATTAGTTGATATAGAGGTAATTGATGAAAAAGGAGTTCCAGGAGTAGAGGAGTATTCAAATATATTCCAAACTCAATTAGTTATAGGAATGTTATGCCCAGAAGAAGCTCTTGGACTAGGTAAAGGATCTACAGAAGCTACAGCTAAAATCAAGGAAGTTATGTATGAAAGATTTGTTCGTTCCATACAAACTAAAATAGCAAATCAAATCAGGATGGAATTAATAAATCCAATACTAGAAAAGAATGGATTTGAACCTGATATAGTATTTCTTAGATTCAATTCAGTGACTGATGCTGATGAAGCTGTTAAATCAAAATGGCTTGGAAATTTATTAAGAGGATATCCATCTGGTAAACAACCATTTACTATAAATGAAGTAAGATCTATGTTCGGTTACGCTCCAATAGAAGGTGGGGATGAATTAATTGTAATCGAGCCTGTTAAAGAAGAAGAGGATGACAATGAAGATGAAGAAACAGAAGGAAAGAAACCTTCACTTCCCGATGATTCCGTTTAAATATAATAAAAAAATTCTTAGTAAATCTTCAGATGTAAGAATCTATAGAGACACAATCCTATTAACAGAAGGTGAGTTCTCAGATTCAATTACTATGAGCCCAGTTATGTACACATATGATGAAATTGAAAAGGGTGCAACAAATTGGTCAGCTAATTTTCTTAATTTAGATCATTCGTTTGAAGTTCTAAAGAGAGTAGGTTTTATTAAGAATACGTATTTCAAGGACGGAGCTGTTAGAGGAGATTTATATATCTTCCCAATAACTGAAAATGCTAAGAGTGTAATTAAAATGATAGATAATGGTTTAGTTAATTGGCTTTCAGTTGAGCTAACCACTCAAGATTATTGGAATCCAGATGATAATAAAAGATATGCAAGTAATATAGAATTCATAGGAGCAGCAGTAGTTCTATATCCAGCTTGTGAAAATACGAGGATTAAACCTTGATAACTGAATACATTGAAATGAAAGAAGTATTTGGAAAGGAATGTATATGTTTAACATATAGTGGAACACCAACTATAGTATTTATAGATAGTGGTTTTGATACCATAATAAATAATATAGCTGAATATCTAATTGAAAATAAAATTAAATACTATTCAAAGGATATTAAAGTGATTCCTAAGTTAGGTAGGAAATTCAATAAGAAATTTAGAGAAGAATTGAATGATGTGATAATGGTAAATACACTATGAAAACAAAAAATATAGTATGCTCATTCTACAACCGTTGTAAAAATTATGGCAAAGAATGTCATCATTGTAAGTGGAATGCATCTTGTGAATTAGGAAACTATT
>CAZNER010000065.1:0-11394 GCA_964572065.1 uncultured Candidatus Saccharibacteria bacterium | reverse complement strand
CAGGACTTGATATTTATAATTTAATTGGAGAAGATAATACTGATCCTGAAGAACCAAATCATCCTTATGGTGTTAAATATCTTAAGTTAAAAGATGTTTTACAAATACTATATCGTCTTAATGTAAGAATGCAGAAAGATTATGAAGATTGTGATTTGGGTGAATATACTAAATCTTGGATTCAAAGTAATCTGCACGAATTAATAGAGTTATTACAAAAGGCAGAGGAATAAATAAAATGGTTAAGGAAAAAAAAACAGCCATAATCTTAGTATTTGCTATGGTGGTAATTGTTGGCATTACATTTTTACATCTAAACTATGGAGGGTATTCTATATACTCAGATAATTTTGAAGATGAATTAAAAACTGAACAAGTGGTTGCATGTTATAAGGGATGCCAGTTCACAACACAACCAACTTATGAAAATTATGTTAAGAACAAAACTTTTAGAATGAACCAGTACCATACATGTATAGACCTTTGTGAGGAATGGTATTATGGTTAGAAGTAAGAAATTGAAAATAATAGGAGCTGATATAAATGAATAATTTAAAGAATTTATCAAAAAAAGAACTTATTGAAGAAATAAATAAGTTAAAAAAATTAAATCTACAAAAAAAGGAAAAACCTAAAGAAGAAAAGAAAGACACTATAAAAATAAAGAATAGATATACTGGCGAAGTGATATACGAAAGTCAAACAGCAACGATAATTAAAGAAGCAGTTGAAGAAGCAGTTAAAGAAAAGATAAGTTTGTCCAAAGCTTACTTGTATAAAGCTGACTTATCTGAAGCTAACTTGTCCAAAGCTTACTTATCTGAAGCTAACTTGTCCAAAGCTTACTTGTATAAAGCTGACTTATCTGAAGCTAACTTGTCCAAAGCTAACTTATCTGAAGCTAACTTGTATAAAGCTTACTTGTATAAAGCTGACTTATCTGGAGCTAACTTGTCCAAAGCTGACTTATTGTTTTGTGAAATGGATACAAAAGTATTCAAACAGATTACAGAAGGATGGTTTGAATGGAAAATAAAGGATTGAGAAAAACATTTAAATTTTAAAAATATTATTTTAAAAAATGGCACGAAAAAGAGAAACATTAGAGGATGATTTTACTAGATTGGCGGAAAATCTTAAAAGAAATTATGGTAGGCAAATAAGAGATAAAGCTAGTTTTGATAATGTGTATGAGGAGTATTTATTTGGGAAAAAAATAAAATTTAATTATCCTTTCAAAGAAAAAGTTTGGGACGCTTTTGTTTTGCAAAATCCTAGTATTGGGCGGGATTCTCTTCACAGGCGAGCAGGAGGAAAGAATTTTTTAATGGATAGAAAAAAAAGGGCGTCTATTATAGTTAATACTCCTGAGGAATATATCCGACGTGGAGCTGATAAAGTAGATTTGAAAAATTACGATTTGCCTACTAATCGAATCAGGAGACATGATTTTAACAAGATAGGTAAGATTAAAAATAAAATCGTGTATGGTCGGAAAGATACTTTTAAGAAAGGTTCTAAAGTTATAACTAGGTATAGAGACCGTAAAGGTAGGTTTATTAAAATAACATAATTATTTTAAGAACCATCTAATCATTCTCGATATTATAAAATAATCTGTTATTTTAATTCCTTCATAGTCAGGGTTATCTTCAATTAACTTTTTTCTGCATTCTTTTAATTTTATTTTATCTGATTTAAGTATTGCTACACTAGACAATTCTTCTTTTTTGACCATTTTTTATTAAAAAACAATATTATTTATATATTTTTTCTAAGAAACTGGAAAGTTTATAAAGGAGTTATACATATTTAAATTAAAATAATTTATTCAAGATAAATTTTAAATTATGAGGTGAATTTGGAAAATGGCAGACATGGGAGACAAATTGGTTGCAGGTATGATTGCGTTAATAGTGGTATCAGTATTAGGCGGAGCGTTAGTTCCGACAGCATTAAACTATTTGACTAATCTTTCGTCTATTGGTGGAATAGCTTCAACATTATTCGCAACCGGTGGAATTATTGCGATTCTTGTAATAATCGGAATCTTTAAAGGAATAATGAAATTAGTCAAATTTGACAAGAGGTAAATGATTCAAATGAATTTTTTTAAAAAATCCATGACTATAATAGTCATGGTTATTTTTTTATTTCTTTTCTCTTTTATAGTTTCCGCTAACACAGAATATTATCAGACAGGAGGTAATGCAGAGGGAACTTTTAAGTCTGGGAGTGGAAATTTTGATAATGATGTTTCTATATCTACATATTCGACTTTGATGTCGAGTAGGACTAATTTTTCTGTGCCAAAAGTAGGTGATTTAGATGGTGATGGGAAAAATGAATTAGTTGTTTTACAGGGTAGTACTCTTTATTTATATAATATTACGAGGTTATTTTCTTTCGAGGAAGTTGTTGATACTTCTTTAAGTAACGTGCAAGGTGATTTTCAATTATTTGATTTGGATGATGATGGATTACAAGAGATTATAATAGCTTCTACTCCTTCAGACATAATTAAAAGAGTATATATGATAGATTATAATGGGACGCATTTAATCGAGAATAATATTGCTAATTTAACGTATGCTTCAATAAATGATAGTTCAATGGATTCAATTAAATGTTATGGTGGTTTGTGTGGGATTTCTAATATTTACTGTGATTTTGTGACTGGTGGAGGGGATGGAGCAGGTGATAAGCGTTGTAATGCGGATTTTTATGTTTTTGACGGTTTAGGAAATATTACTCGGAGACAAATAGTCAGACGGACAGGAGGGGAGCAGGGAGAATGTTACTCTTTACCTATTGGTCAGTTAATTTCTGCGGGTGATTTAGACGGTGATTCTTATACTGATTGGGTTGTAAACTATGTTACTTTAAGAGGGGCGTACGGTTACGGTACAACAGACGCTTTGATTGAGACTTATGAAGCGACAGATATCACAGGGACTCTCATACTAAATCGTGTATCTACTAAGACATGGGAGAGGTTAGATTATGCTAGTTTGGTGTGTGAAGATGGCTCCTTTGTTAATCCAGCAGATGATTTAGTTATTCCTGATAAAGATAGGTCTTTTATATCTTCTCCATTAATAACTAACGCAGTCGGCTCAACAGCTGGAGACAATGAGATTGTGTTCGGTATTGCAGAGGATATTGATACAGATTCGAATGATTACGAGTTAGTTGTGTATGATGATGAATTAGTTAATCAATTAAATGACCATCCTTTATCGAATAATGTCGAAGGGGATTTTATGTCTCCACCGTTTGAAAGTTTATGTTTTCCCGACGCTACACAGGACTCTTATGCTATTATGATTTTCACGAATGATTATAGTGCAGGACTAAATACTGAAGAAGAACTTATTATATGTGGGAGTTCGAGAGATACGTATGATTGGGTTGATACCGCTGTGTATGACATAGATATCCCTAATTTTAATGCTACTCCGTCAGTTGAAGCTTACGTCCATTCAGGACAAATGGAAGCAGGGGATTTAGACGAGATAATTTCTTCGTTAGGTATATTTTCTTTAGATTCGTGTTTAATTGGGGCATGTGAAACTACCTCTTTAATCGAAATGCCTAACGATAATTCTGTCGTGTTACCTATTGATTATTTTAATGATTCTGCGGAGGATATTATAGCTATAACAACAGGAAATATTTTTTATTATGATGATGGATTTACTAATTCTAATGCACAGATAGACGGTAGATGTATTAATCCATGTGCAGGAGTATCTACCGTTAAAATGAATGAATCTATAAGAATCACTGTGACTCCTTTAGATGTTGATGATGATAAAGTACAGGCGAGGGCTTACGTGTATTATAACCATCCGACTAATGAACAGTCATCTAATTGGACTTCGTTAGTAGCTTCCGGAAGTACAATAACTTTACCGGATTTTAAAGCTAATTTGACTGGAAATAATTTTATAATTCGAATTGAAGTGAGAGATTCTACTCATACGTTAGTGGGTGATTATGAAGAGATAGTTTTTTCAGTAGATACTTCTGGAGTTGAGTTCGGTGATTGTGAGAATTGTTTATTGAATCAAGTTGAGGCAGAAGAAGAAGCAGAAGCGGATGATTTAGAAATAGCTGGAACTTCTGCGAATGATTCTATCCACCAAACAGTGGAGGGAGTTAGTTCTATATTAGGCGGTATGTCTGCGTTTATGATTTGGTTGTTATTCATGGGAGCGTTAGCTTATTTTATCTGGACAGGGGTTAAAGGCGAGTCTGCCGTCAAGTTAGGAGTTATAGGAATTGTTGAAATAATAGCTTTAATAATTGGTACTGTTAAAGGATATATTGACGTATGGGTTGTTATATCTATTATTGTCGTGGCAGTAGCTATTTTAGGAATTTATATCCGTCGGTTATTTACTGGTCATGCAGGAGAGGGGGGATAGATTTATGTCCTCTATGGATGTAACAGTTATAATTACTTTCGCTTCTGTTTTCATCTTGTTAGGTTTAGTTATGCCTTTTATTAATGAGGGATTTGACGAAGCCGGAGGGAGTTACAATATTGACACAATGAAAAGCGAACTGGGGGCAGAAGCACAAGATAGCGATATTAATGTGGCTACTGTGATATTTTCAGTAGTTAAAATGTTTTTTTGGACTTTTGGTACACTTCCGTTTTTTTTAGACGGGATTTTCATGATTTTTCGGGTGTGGTTTATTGTGTCTATTGTCAGAACTGTGAGGGGGAATTAGATGGTGTTTAAAACCGTGTGTCCTAATTGTCAAAGTAAGAATAAAGTAGTAAGAAAGTGTTTAAAATGTGGGAAATACTCCTGTATTAATTGTACTGTGGGACAGTTATGTATTGATTGTTATATTACAAGTAAATCTTCTCAAGAGATTGAAGATTATAATAAAATTAAATACTCTAAAGAGAACGAAGTTATAGCAGATTTATTATTAGATTCAATATGAAAAAATTATTATTAATTATTGGATTGTGTATTATTCTTTTAAGTAGTTTAACTTATGCTGAGGATTTGGAGGGGTGTTCAGGGTCGGATAATGATAATAATATTTATTTTTGTGATAGTTTTGAAGAAGAAAATCTAAATCAGTCTATGTGGAAAGGTGATATAGATATTTCAACCAATTATTTATATCTTGGCGCTCCTGATTTGAGTCGAGTTCATTATGATATTGGCTCTAGAGACAAAAGAGCAATGACTATATTTTCAGGTGTGGGGTCTGTTGATTATTTAGTAGGGGTTGAAACTAGTAACGTTACTTATGAGTGTTATATGAATGTGACTTCTCTCCCGTCAGGGTCAGGTGGTTTTGATACGAGTGGAATTTATGTTACTTGTGCATTAGGAACCTGTCCGAATTATGTAGGGTGGGGTGATGGTCAGATGTTAGGAGTGCATGGAGGCGATACGAGTAAGTTTACTTATGGAGGTTATCTCTCTCCGACAGTGTCAAGTACTTCTTTTTCAGTTAATACAGTATATAAATTGAGTATTCATGTTACTTTGAATGAGTCTAATAATAATGTGGAGTATTATGTCAATAATGAAAGTATCGGGTCTATTAAGCATACTGACCCATGGAGTGTTAATAACGGAGTTAAAATCGTTAAAGATGGTAACGGAAATTTTATGTTTGATAAATGTTGGGCTTATGCGGGAAATATAACTGACAGACCCCAAAAATCTACTTTAGATTTGGATTCTCCTTCTATATATGTGACTAATTGGACAGCAGATAATATTAACTGGACTGTGCAAGTCGAAAGTACTGAGGATGGAGCGTGTTCATTATGGCACAATTTAACAGGAACTCTCACAATGAATGAAACTACCTCAGTAACGGCAGACACTCCTATTAATTTTACAACAATAGAATTTTTAAACGATTATGGAGTAGGGTGGAGAGTGAACTGTTCAGATGTAGCAGGGAATCAGAATACTACTAATTTATATACTTATATAGATGTTAAGAGCGGATTATTAGATATTATTTTTACTAATATAGGGGGTACAGAATCATCTTATTTTGACAGATTAGATTATGTGTTATTTTATGGAAATCACTCTAGGGATAATGGGAGTGTTTTAGATGATAGTTCTTGTGATTTATTGAATGTAGGGAATGTTACAGGAGTATATGCTTATGAGAATACTAATTTTACTTTGTGTAATGCTGGGAATAGTTGTGATATAGATTCGGGTCAGAGTGTGGATGTATTAGGACTTCCCACTACGAACGTGAAAGATGATTATATATATGTGGAATTATGTCATGCGGATTTAATTAGAAATGATTTTATTATTGATGATTTAACTTGTGGCGGGACTGTTTTGGATGATTTTGTTATTAATAAAAATCAGATACCTTTATGTGAAGATAATTTTGGGGTTTTTGTTATTAAGATAGGTGATAATTGTACTGCACATAATAATATAACCTATGATTTATATAATGATGTTACTGGTTATAATAGTCGTCATGTAGTTAAGGACTTATTATATGGTCGTGAAGAGATAGATTTAATCCATCCCAGTTTAGATTATAATAGTTCTTTAGGGTGGTATAGTGTTAATTCTCGCTACTATTTATATACAGAAATAGGTGAAAAAAGAATCATGCTAAATTGTACTAACCCTGATACTATTTATAATGTAAACTTAACAGAAACCATTACGATAGGAAACATACCACCTCAAATATCTCATTCATTAATCTTGATAGACCAAACTTTAGAAGATAGGAATTCTAAAACATATAATTTTAATGATGGTGTTGTAGTGGATGTAAGTAAGAATAGTAATATTACTTTTATTGTTTCAGTTATTGATTTTGATTTAGAAAATCATACTTATTTATTAACAGATTATCATACTCAAGATTTAATTTGGAATAAAACTAGGTTTAATGGGGATGGAGTTTATGTTCACGAATTAAACGGGTCTATATTATATACTGGAGAATTTAATTTTACGACTGTGGCTTACGATTCAGATAATAATTTTACTGTTGAGACAACAGTATTTAATTTTACAAATGTAACAGATGTAACGAATCCGGTTATAACTCCATTAGTCCCTGCGGTCGATAATGAAGTCTATTATGTGAATGAATCTATTACTTTCAGTGTATCATGTTATGATTTAAATTTATTTCAAATAATGGGAAATATAACTATCGGAAGTTATGACGATTATAGTACTGGAATTAAACAACATACTACACAACCAACAGATACTTTTAATCTGACTTTTACTCCTAATATTACGGGGAACGGAACTATTACTTGGAAATGTGGGGATTCGGGGACGGGAATATATTTAAGTCCGTCTGATTTTGGGTATTATGCAAATAAAGAAGAAGATAAATTAACTTTTACGAATTATAAAGATGATTTTTCTTTTGATATTTCTCATGCGGGAAGTATCCCTCCTCTAGAAGATTATAAAGTAACAAAATTGAAAGATTCTTATGATTGGATAATATGTCTTTCGCAGAAAGCGTTAGCTCCTACATGGACAATAACGGAGTATATTGACGGAGATTTTATCTATCTTGAAAATAGTGAGTATGCAGGACATTTTGTTAGTTCTGATGGGGAGACGTGGATTCGTTATGTTGATTCAGAATGGAATAATCAAGATGTTATAAGTGTGGTTAGAACTAAAAATAATCAGTGGGCTATAACTACAAGATACTCTAATAAAGAGATGTGTCATTCTCCTCTTACTGGGAGTACAAACACTGCAACCGAAACATTAAATTTTGAGGTGGTTTCTCGTGTAGATGACACTTCCACAGGAGGGTTTTTTGTTGCGAATGTTTGTCCTGATGATGATATTCCTACTGTTTTAATGACTGGATTAATCTTTTTTGTTTTAGTAACTATTTTTATTTTGGGTCGTATATATATTAAGTTTCCTGCGATTGACATGCTCGTCGGTTTAGGTATGTTGATATTTGGTGGGGCTATTATTGGATGTAATTTTGTTATAGGTGTAGTGGTCATATTATTCGGGATAATAATGTTTATCATGTCGTTTATTTAATGGAGGTATGAAAAAAAATGAGTTTTATCAGTACAATTAAAATGAAGTATTTAGACAAAAAGCTTGAACTTGCTAAAAAGACACAAGAACATAGAGAACAGAAGATGAGGGAAGAAATAGCGTTATTGAGAAAACAAAAAGAAATAAGAGAAGCTGGAAAAGTAAAATTAACTCCTCAAGAAAAGCGAGTTTTAGAGCAGGAAAAACAAAGACATAAAAAAGCGATTGAAGAAAGAAATAGGAAAATCAAAGAAAATACCGAAAAACTTAAAAAGTTAGGTGAAGGATTTATGAAGGTAGTGGATAAATTTGACGATTCACCTCGAAAGAGAACCAAACCAAAACCCACTAAAAGAAAAAGTAAATCTAGACGAGGAAGAGCTTAAAGTTCTTTTGTATCATGTCCAATTTCGGAAAAGGGAGAGAAATTTCTGACCACTTCCCTCTCTTTTTTCCGAAAACTATATAAATAAGTATTGGTTATTTGTGGTAATGGTCAATTACACAAAACATATATCTTTAACATTAAAGGATGTACAGATAGCTAATATTATAACTAAAGAAGGGAATTTTTCAGAATTTGTACGTTCTTGTATTAATAACAAAAAAATTGTTAAAAATTACATCAATAAATGTAAGGAGGAAAATAAAAAATGGTTGAAAGAACAAAAGCAGAAGGAATTGAGGAATTTGAAGGTAAAGTCAAAGAAGTCAGTATTGAAAAAAGTACAATAGCTGACGAGGAAGTTGAACAGTACCATGTGTCAATAGAGCCGATTAATACAGATTTGTTAAAGAAATCTAAAACTGGCATGTTTCACGAATGGATTAAAATACCTTCAACAGCTACGAGTAATACTGTTCCAGAAGGAAGTGTATTAGATAGATTTATTCAAGAACTAGAAATTTTAAATAGTGAAGTTAAAAAAATTGAGACTCATACAGAAGTTTTAAATTTCTTGAAAAATAAAACTTTTTTATTCAAAAAGAAAAAACTGGGAAAAGCTTATGCAGGTCATGAAGCAAAAGAGTACTGGATTCCAGTTAAGTCACTTGATTAAAGCAGTAATTGGGGGCGTCGGCTCTGGAAAGACTTTGTCTGTTGTTAAAGATATAGTTGATTCCGGAGTTCCTACCTTTTCTAACATGGATATTCATGTAGAGAATAATTATAGACTAAAAAAAGAAGATATTATTGATACTAAGCAAGAATCAATAAAGAAAGATGGGACTCCGGTCATGAAACCATATATAAATTGGGATTTTTGGAACGATAAGGATAATTTTAATTTATTTCTGGACGAGATACATAATATTATGCATTCAAGACAAAGCATGTCTAAATGGAATGTATTAATGTCTATGTGGATATCCCAAATCAGAAAAATACTAGGCAGTTCAGAGAAGAACGATATTGTATGTATCTCCCAAAAATTGGCTCGTATTGATGTCAGTTTAAGAGATTTATTGCATGAGATAACATTAGTGAGAAAATGTCAAGTAAATAAAACTATGCCTACTTTAGTGTGGGAAAAAGGGAAAGTCGTTGAGAAAGATTTACCTATTACTTGGATCGAAAAAAAATATTTTACTGGGGATTTTGCAGTGGAGGATTATCACGATTTTGTTTTTGATGGGAAAAAATCTTGGTCGTCTAGAAGTAGATTTATTGGAAATCCTTATTATGTATATTATGATTCTTTTGCATTAGTTAAATTTGGGGATGATGTTTATTTATGATCAAAGACAAATTATTAATAATGTTGAAAGGAATTAAGTTGTATGTGGGTGTGTGAAGATGGCAAAAAGAACTAAGAATGCGAAAACTAAAACAAAACAAATTAAGAGAGAGATATCTTCCGACATTTTAAAGCAGGAAAAAAGATTTAAAAAATTATCTTCTGAAGAGAAAAAAAAAGTAGAAAATAAACAAAATCTGAAAGAATTAACTAAACACACAGATATTTTTACAAAAAAAGATTTTAAAACATTCAAAAAGAAAAGAGACTCTTCTTATGCAATAACTATGATGTTCAATAATGGGACTATGAGGCATTTTGTTTTGACAACAGTGGATTTGTTGTTTATTTATTCTGGAAAAGCTTATTTATTAGTTGTTGAGGAGTCTTGGTTTGACATTAGTTTAAATATGAATCATTTCTTATTTAATGAGGAGGGAGTTGTCCCCATTAATAGAGAGTTAGCTTATATTAGTGATGACGAAGCGGAGACGGGAAAAGAGGAAGCTCACTTCTCTATAACTCCTTCCAATATGAAAAATTATGTTAGACAGCAATACGTTTCTAGTTTATCTCGAGGGGGAGAAATTAGTAATTACTTAAAAATTAATCTTATGATCGGAGTTGTAACTATCTTATGTCAGATTGTTACTATGATAATTATATGGTGGGGGTTATTTAAGAGATAAAAATGGATAATATCGTCGGGAAAATAATGGGAGTAAGTAAACCTTTTTTGAATCTGATTGAGAAGTATTGGTGGGCTTTATTGGTTTTGCCTTTTATTTTGGGACTGTTCGCTATAATATACTGGATTGTAGGGTTATTTTAATGGAAAAAAATCATAAAAAAAAAATAGAGGAGACTTTAGATTCTAGAGTTCAGATGATTGGTCAGGAAGTACCATTTCAGGAAACGACGGAACTCGGGCAGGTATTCGAGAATCTAGACGCAGATAGGAGAGGTATAGATGGGCGTAGTTCTTTAGATTTCAATACTAGATTAACTAGTGACCAAATTAACAGTATTACTGTTATAGATGAGTTCAGGGCGTTTGGTTTGTTACCTCCTGAAGTGGGAATTACTACCACAGTTAAAAGATTAAATGTGTCAAAGGACGGACAGGGACGTAGAGAGAAAGTTTCAATAGTTGCAGGACAAAGAGAACAGAAAAGCGGAAACTTCTTTAAAAGAATGTTCACTCCACGAGAGGGATAAAATGACAAATTCAGATGATAAAAGACGAGAGATAATTGATTCATTCAAAAATATGGGCTGGTTTAGATTTTTCAGTAAATTATTAGACGCTTTATTTATTTTTGGTTGTGGTTTTGCATTATGTTTTTATGGGTTTCAAGTCGATAATGTAAACAGGTGTAATGAGTTCATTTGGGAAAATTACGGCGTTCAAACTTATTATAACGGTACTGATTTTTTAGAAAATACTACTCCTTTCATTCTATTAATGAATGGAACTATTGAATCTATTGAAGCCCCTAATTTTAAAGGGATAACATGAAATTAAATATTAATGAATTGAAAAATAAGATAACTAATTTTATTTTAATCGTCGGGAATGCAGGATTTATTTT
>CAZNER010000064.1:0-11546 GCA_964572065.1 uncultured Candidatus Saccharibacteria bacterium | reverse complement strand
CAGACAATTATTAAAGAAAATGCGAACAGACAAAATAATTATATATCCTGCGAACAGACAAAAAATTATATAGCATATGCTATATAATTTTTTGTCTGTTCGCTGGATATATAATTATTTTGTCTGTTCGCATTTTCTTTAATAATTGTCTGTTCTTGGATATATAATTATTTTGTCTGTTCGCATTCTTTTGTTATTACCCAAAAAACTCATTAAGTCGAATCTGTCCTTCCCTATTTTTGTTGTAATATTTAAAAATAATATTATAACTTTTTACAAAAACTCAGCCTGCATTCTACCTCATTTATTTTTCGTACTTTTTCAAATTAAGCGTATTTTTTCAGTTTAAATTAAGCCACAAAAATTAAGGAGTTGTGGCGCCATCAGTAATTTATATTATAGTACAAAATGCTTTTCGCGCCACAGGCCAAATTCAGGCTTAATTTAAAAACCCATTTTTCCAAAAGTACGAAAGACTGAGTTGTGCTTAAAATAACAATCAATTTTGAACTATGTTTTGAACTAAGTACGAAAGACTCCACGAAAGATGAGTGCGCTTAATTTAAAACGCACGTGGAATACATTCCATTATTACAACTAGTCTTCCATCAATATTAGTTGTACCATCCACAGAAGTACGGCGAACACGCATTACATTATCACCTGGAGGCGTAGCATCATTAAGCAGTTCTAATTGGACATTCTGTGGGACTACAGCACTATCTAATAAATAATGATGTAGAGCAATACGAGGAGAACCATTATTCCAACGATTAGGTCCATTGGTTGTATCTACCGTGATGGTTAGAACTTGTTCCGTTCCAGCTGTTGCCAGAACTGGAAGATTAATTTGAAACGCTTGGACAGAAGCATCAATAGTGAGAGTTGGAGCATCAGCGGTACCACCCAGTGGGACTAGTGCTGTAGGTGTATTTAAAAGTGGTTCATAACCACGTTGTTTTAGTGATAAGGACATTTGCTTATTTTATTCTATAATGGAAATAAAATATTTTATTTTTTTTAAAATAAATTATGTCATTACCTGATTGGTTCAACGGAACATTTATTCTTAGTTTAATTACACTTGTGGGTGGTGGAGCCACAGCTTGTCTGAGATACTTTCTGAAAAGTAGATGTACGAGAATTAAATGCTGTTGTGTGGAATGTGATAGAGATGTACTACCCTCTGAAAGTTTAAATGAAGTCAGTCTTTCTGGAACAACACGAACTCCACCTGTTTAAATAAAATTTTATTATATTTATCCTATAATAAAATAATGAATAATCTTATAAAATCAGAGCAGTTAAACGTTTTCAAAACGCAACAGCCTACTACCACATTTAACGATGTAGTTAATAGGGAACCTACTTATTTACATATGCCAGCGGATGTAATGGGCTATGGACAGGATGAACCTGGAGTTTTAGCGACACAATCCCTGATTCCTACTATTGAGGATAAACCAGACTGGATGACTATGAGAAAATACGCTAATGCTCTTCCACCTTTAGAAATTAGCCAGGATATTACTTCCAATTCCAGGGACCATATTGATGATTTAATTATGGCTTCTTACACGGGTCTTTATGAAGGAAAAGAAATGCCAGCTAATAATCAAATGGCTTTAAATAACGCTAAAGAAATCGAAAGTATGTTTAAATTTACTCCCATTGTGTTCTAACATAATTTTTTATGTATTTATTATTTTTATTGATAATAATAAATATTAATGAGTGATAATAAAAAAGAATGTTCTCCGGAAGTATTGGAACGTCTTGCAAAAGCAAGAGCCAAAGCTTTGGAAAATAGGAAAGCGAGGGCTCTAGCTAAAAAGGAAGCACAAGTACAACCAGAGTTAAAACCAGAATATAAACCAATTGAAATTAATGATAAAGAAAAACCACCTGAACCAAAACCTGAACCACCTACACCTGAACCACCTAAAGTACAACCAAAAGTAGAGCCAAAACCAGATGAAAAAGATATATCTATTATTAGTTCTAAAAAGAAACCAAAAAAGAAAGTTGTATACGTAGATGAGGAAGATGAAAGTTCAGACGAAGAAATAGTTATCACTAAACGCAGAATTAAAAAGGAACCACAACCACAACCACAACCACCACAACCACAACCACAACCACCACAAAAATCAAATACTAAATTCTCACGTATGAGCGATACGATAGACTCATTGTTTTCAAAATATTATATTGGATAAATAAATAAGTATATGAAAGTTATTAAAAATAATAATAGCAAAATTCAAATTAAACCACCACCTCAAAGCAGAGTACACATTGAGACGAGTGATGAATTATTCCAACACCACGTCAATCTTTTAGCTGTCGGAAAACGAGGAGCTGGTAAGAGTGTCTTTATTACCAACTACCTTAGAATGCTTAAGGATGAAGATAAATTAGATAGATTATTAATTATTAGTCCTACAGCAGGTTCTAATAAAGCACTCCTCAATATGTTAGGGGTAGATGAAGAAGATATATTTGACCCTGAAGATAAAGATGTAGTCAAAAAGGTTCTTGATATTGTAGATGGAGAAAGAGACGATTATCAAACTTACTTGAATGATTTAGACGAGTGGAAACAATACCAAAAGATTCTAAATGACGATAGGATTAATATTAACAATATTGACCCTTATTATCTCTTAAAATTTAGTGATGAATATGGTAATCCAATAAAACCAAAAAGTAAATATGGACATAGACCATTCCTACATTTATTTATTGATGACGCTCAATCTACTCCTTTATTTAGAAATAGACGGTTTCTCAATCTCATTATTAGACATCGTCATTTAGGAGAAATGGAATATAAAAAAGGTGATCCAGAACGATGTGGCGCTATTGGTCTTAGTATTTATAGTGCTATTCAAAATCTAAAATCTACCGGAGGAGGTTGTCCTCGTGCTATGAGAAATAATGCTACTCAATTAATAGTTGTTGGTAAGTCAAAAGATGAACAGGAACTAAAAGATATCTACAGTTCTGTAGCCGGTGAAATTAAAGATAGTGATTTTTTTCAAGCTTATGATTATGCTACAGCTCAACCACATAATTCTTTAGTGATTGACCTCCATCCAAAAAAGGGTAAATCTAGACTAAGGAAGAATTTAAATGAGATGCTATACTTTGAAACTTAATTTGAACGTGAATAACGCCTTTTTAACGTGCTTTTAAATTTAACGATGAATTTAAAAACTGAAAACAATTAGGCAATGACGCTGACACTTCTTCCAGCCGATACACGGAGCAGACTAGTTTGCTCAGAAACGATGATCTGCTGGCGACCGTAGCTATTACCAACGGCATTAGAACCTAGTAAGGTATCATATGAAATTTGGGCGTTGATAGCACTTAGGTTCATTCCAGAGACTAAACGTACATCATCGGAGTGGTTTAGTGTTAGAACACTAGCATAGCAATTTTCTCTCCAAGCACCTTGAGATCCAACCAGACATCCCTTGTCCTTAGAGCAGGTACGTTTGGCGCCAGACACCATAAGATGGAATCCATCAATAAGGTCAGCGTCATACTGGGGGTAGGGCTGATTATTAACCGTAAAACGGTAGTTTGCAACACCATCAGAAATAAAGGTATTGTTAGCAAGGGAATGAGAGAACGATACATTGTCAGGTACAGGAACAGGTGCTTGCTGGCTATTGTAGGAAATATATTTTGGCCCTGCAGGGTCTACTACATTTGTTGTATTACGCTGAACACCATAGAGGCGATCGAGAGACATAGTAGATACAGAAGCACGGAGAGAGCTATTTGCGCTATTTGAATCTGTGGTGAAGATATTGTACTGTTTGAAAGGAATGTCGAGTTGACCACGCTCTGAGATAATACGAGAATTGAGTTCCTCTAACATACCCCCGTTAATGCTAATCATCTCAATTGTGAAATAGATGCTATCTAAATCAAATTCACAATTATTAGTGAAATTATCATTGGTTACAACTGGAGTATTACTTCCTAGAACAGCACCCTCAAATTGAACTGGGAGAACTGAACGGTTAGCAATCTGGAGGGTCATACGAACTTCTGGGACCTTGGAAAGGTCAAGGTATGATGGTTCACTCTCAGAGAAAAAACCCGGCCACTGATTCTTAACTAGGTGTTTATTCTGACCTTTATGGGTACCAGCCCAAGGGTCAGAAGGGTTAACAGGAGTGAAGGTGGCATTATCGAGAACACGGTCATCACTCATAAACTTGGTGGTTGACTTGTAAAGATTATCCTTTAGGGTCTTAATCATATTGATGTGCGAACACTGATTGTCAAGAGCAACGCCCCCTACAGCTACTCCGTATCTGTCGATTAAATCACTCATTTTTGGGAGCAGAGCAAAGACGGCACTACCGGGAGCTGAAGCGGGAGCTGGGATTCCGTATGTACGGCAATCGGCGTGCATAGCGAAGGATTTCATATTTGCGATACCAGTGACTGGAAGCGAGACAGTACACTGTTGGGCTCCATTAGAAGCTAATTTATTTGTGCTTAAAGTTTGGAGACGAAACACATTTGTTGTATACCCTGATATGGTATTAACCATATAGAGCAGGTCATTAGGTAATGAAGTAGCCATATTTCTTTTTTATATTAAGCGATAATATAAAAAATATTTTTTATTTTTTTTAACTTTACTCATTATGTTTATTTCTAAATTCACCAAAGTACTTAATTTCCCCTTCTTTTCGTGCTTTACAAGCATCTTCAAAATTATCAAACCTACCTAAATGAATCATTTTGTTATTTAACTTAATTTCAGCCTTCCATTTCTCTCTCTTTTTGTCCCAATGAACACCAATCACACCGCTCTTATTAGTTTTTTGTTTTACTCTGTTCATATTATTTTGTTGGTTTGTACAAATCCGTAAATTACTTCTCATATTATTAAGTCTATCGTGATTGACGTGGTCTATCATCATATCATCAGGACAATCCATAATCACACGGTGTAATAATTTATTATGTAATCCATTCTTAGTAGAAGAATAAACTACATAACCTTTATTATTCATCTTAAACCTATTTCCCATCACGTGGTTAATAAAATCATCATAATCTACATAAAATTTCTTTCCATCCCTATAAGCTTGTGTCCTCTCTCCAAATTCACACTCAATTCTAAATTCAGCCATTCTTTGTAATTTAAAGTGTATTCTACTTTAAATTTCAATTTTAATTTACTCATCAGTCATTATATCTATTCTAATAGTAGCAGTAAAATATAAAGCATTACAAGATATTTGCTCTTTAGACTGTTCTGGAATTAAACGGCCTAAACCATCTGTTAGTGTTAGACGGAGCGATGTAATATTTTTTGATGATAAACGCATTGAATACAGATTATTACCGTTATCTATGTAATTAATTAAATTGTAACCACTTTGGTAATAATAACCAATAGTACCTCCTACTGGTGGAGTACCTGTGGCTGGTGATGTATCTTTTACAAATGTAGAAGGCTGATTTCCAAAGGGTATTTTAGCTAAGATTTGAGAATTAACGACGAATGGAAATCCCGAACTCCCGGTATCAAAACCACTTGTTTGTACATTATTACTTTGGAGGTCAGTACGGAGGTAAACATTTTCTTTGGTACTTAAAGATGCTTGATAATAAGCGTTTAATCTAAATTCAGCTGGATTAGAAGGATGAGGAGCACCACCAACTCTTTCAATTGAAAATAAAGATTTTAAATTATCAAATTGTTCAAGAGATGTAGCACCTGGAATTATATTTCTAGTTTCTCGACATCCACCAAGAATTTCGTGACTATCTTGAAAAGCACCTAGACTATCACTACCTATAATGGATTGAGCAATGGTACCTGAGCCACTATTATAATCTTTAATTGTAAATGAAACTAGTTTCATTTTAGATATATCTCCATCAGGAATATCTGTTGTATTTACTCTTAACTCTAAACGACACGTTAGTATGTTATAGTACCACTTTGGTAATATAGCAGGCGCTAAACCTAAAGGTGTAAGGACTTTTGCTGTTTCAGTATCAAGTACTGATATTAACTGCGGGTCGAAACTCTGATAATTACCCTCTGGAATGGTAATTTTTGCGGATTTAACTGAAATTGTGTTTGAATCATAAATAACGAAATAGAAAACGTTATTATACTTATTGATTGTGTAAAATGATTGACGCATACTAAATGCTCCTAGAGTTACCCTGATGTGTTCGTTTTGATTACAACTAATTACACCCTGTGGAATAGAAATAACTACGTCACGAGACTCAGAATTAGGGGGTGGATTTTCACTGTTTACAAAAAAGTTTTTAGTTTGAATAACTTTCATTTTATTTATTAATACGTAGTATAAAATATATTATAAAATTATTTTATATTAATTTATACTAAATTATGAATTCTCAAGAAGTAGATATAATTGAAGAAGAACAAGAACAACTTAACTTAAAACAAGGGAAAAGAAAACCTCGTCGTGTTTCTGTCTCCATTAGAGATGTACCAAGGCCTTTCTATCATATTAAAGACCCAATGGTGAGAGAGCAGTTTCAAGCTCCTTTACCCACATTAATTAAAAATACAAGTTTTGATTACGTTATAAAACCACCTAAAAGTGGATTGGTAGCACCTCCACCTACACCATCAGCTACACCAAGTGTTTCTGCTAAAAAAATAGCTACTAAAAAGGGAGATTTATCTGCTATTACTGAAAATACTGAACTTAAAATTAAAGAAATGGAAGGCAGATTAAACAGATCAAAAGAACGTTTAGCTAAAGCAGAATCTTCTTTAGTTAGAGCACAAGATGGTAAAACATCAAAAGGTAAGCCATTTACAAGTGAAAATAGGCGACTTTCAGCTATAAAAGGTTTGGAAAGCGAGATTGAAAGATATCGTAATGAGATTATAGAATTTGAAACTGAAATAAATAAACTTCAACTTAGTGTCGTAGAGGAAGAGGAGGAAGAAGAGGAAGTAGAAGAACCCGTTGTATCAAAAGAAAGTTCTCTGCAGGGGTACGTTCCTTTCAATCCTCCATAAACAATTATTTTATAATATGTTTTAATACTATAAAATATGAATAAATCCACAACTCCGTCAAGTAATCCGTGTATTCGTAAAGATGTATTTGGAAATTGTATCACACAACCTGATATATCTACACGCTCAAATATTTTTGATCAAAGTGTAGGTATTGAACACCTCCTTAATCACACAAGTAGAATGCGAAGCGACATTAAAAAACTACCTCAACCTCAAATAATACCTGCCCCATCAAGAGATGAAATTAGGGTTATTGATAAAGCACCACCTCAATTACAACCCCAATTTGAACCCCAACCAATTTTCTCTTTACCTGTGGAAGGTCAAGTTGATCAGGATGGTAATTTAATTACGCCAACTCAACCAATTAATGCTTCAGCATCACGTGGTAGTTTAACAAATCAATTAATTCGATCAGCTAACAAAGAATTCACTCCTAGCCACTCATCAATAGACCAAGAAACTAGATACCGTGCTGTTCTTTCAGACGCTACTTATACCGCACTACGTGATGGCCTAGATAAAGCTCAAAAACAAATTACAAGGGAGACTAATGGGAGATATAGTTTAGTTAATGACAGTAGGTATTCAAACGGAGATATGCTTACTGTAATTGATAATAACACCGGAAAAGCCACGATTGCTTATAGAGGTAGCGTAACGAAAGGAGATTGGTCTTATAACGCCTTGAATTTTGCTACAAGTAATGAGTTGCTCAAATCACAACATCCGCATATGAAAAAGATTGATTCTCATTGGGATACCGTAACTAAGGATTTTGATGTTGACCACGTTGTAGGACACAGCTATGGTGGCTTGAAAGCTATAAGACAAGCTAGTAAACACAATGTAAGCGCCGATGTTTTTAATCCCGAGATTTTTAATACAAATCATAAATTACTTGATGATATCCAAAGAAACAATACACAACTTACCGTCCATCGAATTACGAATGATGTAGCTTCGTACGGCTTGGTTGCTTATAATATCAAAAATAAGTTAGACTTATTAGGTAATATTAGAAACGAGGCTGGAGAACGAGTAAAAGAAGGCGCCAGCACAGCTTGGAGAGAAGGTAATGTTAGAGCTGGATTAGATGATATTGTAGAAAACCTCCTAAATCCTAAAGATAAAAGTACAATTGAAACTCGTTCTTACGCACCATTAAGTGGTAATTTAGACCCCCTAAGCGCTCATAGTATGACTAACTTTACCGAGAGTGGAAGTCGTGACGATAGTGCTTCAAGAACTATGAAACAGAGAATAGTTAATACTTCTGTTCAAGGTGGAGCACAAGTTGGTATTGGGGTTGTAGCAAATACATTAACTGATAAATTTATTGATACCGTAATTGGAAATGATAATTTAGACCCTACTTTACACGGTGCCATAACAGGTGGTTTAGGTAATGTATCAGCTGAATTAGGCTCACGTGGGTTAGGAATGGGAAGTATCGTAGGTGGACGCCCTATTAGTCTAAAAAATGCTCTTATTAGCGGTGCTGGTAGTGCTGTTTTAGCCGGAGAAGTACAACAACAAACTTACAATTTATTAACACAACACGGTTTAGACCACAATAGTGCTACTTTAATCTCAAGCACAGGAGGAGGCGCAGTAGCCGGTGGAGCTGAATACCAAGCTAATGTTGCTCTTGGTTATTTAGAAAAGAAATATGGACAAGGTGTTTTAAGTTCAGCCGTAAGACAGGCTGTAGCACAAGGTGTAAGGAGCGTTGGTTTAAGTGAGGTTATAGGTACGTTATCAAGTGGAGTTGCTAGTGGAGCTACAAGAGGGAGATGGGGCGGATGGTGGGGAACCGCTATAGGTGCTGGGTTAGGTTTAGGATTTGGTATTTTTGATGTTGCTACACATCAAGGTGAAAAGAAAGTTTATGCTCTAACTCCTTCCATATACGAAGGACCAGATAGAGCGATTGGAGAAGATCAACAAATTAAAGAATTATTGAAACAACTAAATGATGGAAATGTAGGTGTTGAGGAAACAAAAAGTAAGATTGAAGCCAGGGTGAGAGCAATGAAAAATGAGGGTATTTTAGGTATGGATATGCCTGTTAATTTAATGGAAGTACCCGAGAGAGCAATTAACTTAAATGAAACTAATATGCTGGCTGGTGATTATACCAATAGCGCTACAATAATTGCTAATCAACAAAGAGCTCAAAGAGAACAAAATGAAAGAGTTAGACACGAATTAGAAGCACATAGTTTATCAGAATTATTACATTTAGAGGAGATAGGAGAGTATGATGATAAACGACAAGCTCATTTAGATAACTACAGAACGCAACGCCATAATGGTGAATTACCTGATTATCTAGAGGAAGTATTTAGGAGCCACGAATTAGGTCAAGCTTATGATATTATTGAAAACGACCCTGTTTATAAGGAACTTGTAGGTGGAGAACAAGTTGATTATGGTGAAGTTAATAGAAGAATTAGAGATATTGTAATCGAAAATCCTACCCAAAATAATATACTTTTTGAAATGAATCACTCTCAAAAACCAATACCGCAATTAAATAAAGATGGTGAATGGGAGGAATTACATATGAACGAAATTGGATTAGATGAAACAATGGAGCAACCTCAACCTGTACCTGTACCTGAACCTGAACCTGAAGGTGGTGGTGAATAAAATTTTATATTAAATTGAAATCAATATAAAAATTAATGTCGCTCCGCATTCTAATATAATTCTTCTAAGCTGATTTGTAGCCACAAAGTAGCATTAATATCGGTGGAACCATCTACCGCCTCTCTGAAAATTACTAATCTATTGGAAGCTTCTAAATTATGCATTATGAACTGAGGGACAAGTGTATTTGGTGGAGATAATTCAAAAAGGTGAGATACTAATATACGATGTGTACTACAACTAATATCATAAGGTAAATTAATTTCTACTTCCTGAGTAATAGAACCTGCTGAAACTTGTTCTAATTTCAAAGTGAAATGTGTAAGGTCTTGTGGTATATTTACCACTGCGTTTGCGGAGTCGGGATTTATAACTGTAATTTGTGGAAAAGGATAACGAATATAAGCTCCATATCCTTTGGTTTTACCAAATTGAGACATTTTATTTATTATACATACATTTAATTTTTATATTTAACAAAATGTTGGATTATAACAAATGACTGACGTGTTAGAACATACAAATTTTAATAAAGAAAAAATGTCGGAACAAGAGGAATGGCTCAAAGAACTAACTACTAAATTCCCGCAGATTGATGACGGATTGATTTTACATCTAATCAAATGCTATCAAGCTTCTCCACACGGGTTCTCTTCATTTGTGGAGGACCTTAAGAAAGACCCTAAAAAGTGGGAGGACAAAGATATAAAGGACGAGAGTCAATTAAAGTACGAAAGCACACCAGAAGAACTACAAAAATATACTGAGGAAGTAGCTCAAAAGTGGAAGGCTGAGGACGAGAGTAAAGATGTTGAAAATTTAAAAGAATTAACTTTAGTAGAAGATCCAGATTTAGAAGAATTAGATTAATAGGTTATAACAAAAAATAATTTTAAAATAAAATCGTGTTATAACATAAATAATGTATTACTTTACAGAAAAGATTTCTAACAAAAAAATCTCAGTAGAACCTAAGCCTGTTGATTTTCCTATAACTTTTGATTTTGATGATGATAAAAAACTGATTGGTTTTAAATTTAACGATGATGTACAAGAAGGTGATAAACGTAAGCTTGTATTACAAATTGGCAAATGCTTAGAATGTCGGGTAAAGAAAAATACCCCGAGAAGTAAGAAAGAGAAGGTTGTGGAAGAACCAGTTTTACCTGAGCAGGAACCAACACTACCTGGACCTCCTGTAAAAGTGAAGAAGGAGCGTAAAAAGAAGGTTGAAGAAGATGTCAAGAATGAGGTTGAAGAAAAACCATTTGAAGAACCTATCAAATTAAATCTTTCTAATAATCCACCTCGGAAACAGCGTCCTCGTAAAGAAAAGAAAACTGAATAAGATATTATATATTTCATTTTCTGGAAAAAATGAAATGTAATTAAATCCAGAATTAGAGAGAATCTTGAAACCATAAAAAAAATGCCTGAAAAAAAATGAAAAAAATGATTAAAAAAAATGGAATTGTGAATTAGATATTGATTGACTTGTGAATGAGATTGACGAAAGCGAATAGATTGGTAAAAAAAATGGTAAAAACATCAGAATTTTAAAGCAACAGAATTTAGCCCGTGTTTTGAAATTGTGCCGTTCGGAAGTACTATGTACACCTACGTTAGCATTAGTCCTGTACGTCCCTGGACCTATCCCTCCACTATTAAGATAACATATTTTTAAATTATATTTATTTATTTGATTAATTAATAAATAAATCAATATGCCGTCATATAGCACAAATTTAGTTACTGACACTTTACAGGTAAATGAAATTTTAACTCCAGTAGAAACGAAAAACATTACATGCAATGGTGATATATCAGCCACGGATAT
>CAZNER010000063.1:3990-11617 GCA_964572065.1 uncultured Candidatus Saccharibacteria bacterium | reverse complement strand
AATCTTTGGAGAGGTATTTTTATTAAACTATTTATAAATAAACGATATAAAACAGAAGGCGATATCCATGTTTGGAAAGATGATCATATTGAGTGGAAGGATATAAAAAAAATAGTAGATAATTTAAATTGTAAAATCATAGAAGAAAAAAATTATCTTCTTTATCGTACAAAAGGCGGAATAGAAACATTTAAAATGTATAACAAAAAATGCTCAGATATGAAATATATTTTTATTCAAAAATCTAAATCATGCTAAACAAAATGAAAATAAATAAAGATTTGTTATATTTCATTACTAACGCACCATACAAATTTTTAAAAGCTACCGTGATAATTGTAACTAATTTTATAATTACCTGGTACTTAGGAAATAAAATTTCAAAGGATTTTCTTGGACAATATCAGTTCGTTCTTTCTTCAATGGGAATATTTATTATCTTTTCTTTCCCAGGAATCAAAGAAGCTATCCTACAGTCCAGTGCTCGTGGATATGACAAATCTTTAATAATTGGTACTAGAATTGCATTAAAAACTTCTCTTCTTGGTAGTTTATCTATCCTCTTACTTTCAGGATTCTATTATTTCTTTAAAGGAGATACTCAATTGTCACTAGCATTACTAGTTGTCGGTTTTTTCTTTCCATTCTATTATACACTTGACAATTTTTCCTATTATCTAACAGGAAAGGGTAAATTTAAGCTTGAATTCATCTTTTATTTAATTTCAAATATCTTTCTTCTTTTACTTCTACATCTTAGTATTTTGTTATCCAAGGGAAACATCGTTTTGTTTACTACTGCTTATTTTTTAAGTAACACTTTTATATATCTAATTGCTTACCTTAAGTGCAAACAAGAATTAAATCTACAGAAGGATCCCGAATTAATAAATTACGGATGGTTTTTAACTAAATTAAATAGCGTAATATATCTTACAAATTACTTGGATAAATTCCTCGTCGGATTATTAATTTCACCACTAGAACTTGCAACTTATTCTATAGCAATAACACTTGCTGATAAGGTGAAATATCTAATTAAACCTATTTTAACAGTTCTTTACCCAGCTTTTTCAAAACAAACTATACGTATTACAATAAAAAAAATATATTTTATTATTTTTTTTTCTATTATTACTACATTAATTCTTTTTACTTCCAGCCCAATTCTGATAAGTATATTATTTCCAGATTTTACTGACTCAATTACCTACGCCCGTGTTTACTCCATAATACTGCTATTTTTACCTATAAATACAATTTTAGAATTTAATAATAAAGCACAAAAGAAAAAAAACATCATCAAAAAAGTAATTTTTGCATCAAGGATATCTTTTCTTCTATTTATTATTCCTGGTATTATTTTATTTGATATTTGGGGAGTAATATTTGCTAAAATATTATCTCATATTATAGAATCGTTAACTAATATCTTTCTATTCTTTTATGAAAAAGAAAATTATAAAAATAATTGATTCCATCCCTTTATTAAAAAAGATTAAACAATTCATCTATAGAATATACTTATTCATAAAATATACTATTGATTTCGGATTAGAAAATGCATTTTCAATGAATATTTTGATGAATTCTGTTAATAAAAAGAGCAAAAAAATAATTAAGATTAATATCCCACATATAAAGACTCCTGTATACATTAGAAAAGGTACTACTGATATTCTAGTCTTTAATCAAATATTTATAAAAAAGCCATATAAATTTACTCAAAGTTTTAAAGCTCCATTTATCATTGACTTAGGAGCAAATGTTGGATATACAATCTTAAATTTTTTAAAGAATTATCCTGATGCAGAAATAGTAGCAGTAGAACCTGATGAGGGAAACTTTGATATTCTAAAAATGAATTTAAAATCATACAAATCAGTACAATTATTTAAAACAGCAATTTGGTCACGAATAACATTTCTGAAAGTATTTGATATTAAAGGAGAAGAATGGGGTATACAAGTCAAAAAATGTAAAAAATCAGATCCAGCTGCTTTCAAAGCTATAGATATAAAAACGATTTTAAAAAAATTTAAGAAGGAAAAGATAGATATTTTAAAGATTGATGTTGAGGGAACCGAAGGAGTGCTATTCCGAGAGAACTATAAGAGTTGGTTAAATAAAACAAATGTTTTAATAATAGAGTTACATGATAAATACTTTAAGGGTTGTAGAACTATTTTTGACAAAGCAATAAGTCAATTCCCTTTTAAAATTATCAAAGATCATAAAGAACATGTTATTCTAATTAGAGATCCTTTACTATAATTTATTTTTTATACAAAAAGTAAACATTAAAAATTATACAATTTTTTCAATTTTCTTGTCTAAAGCATATATAAGAATTTCAAAAACTCCTATTATATTTATTATATTAATTCAAAAATGAACAATATTATTGTTTTTGCCACATATTGGAATGAGATAAATTGGATAAAGCCCTCACTCAAACAGATTGAAAAAATTAACCCAATAGAAATGATTATCTGTGATGGATGTTTTGATCCAAAGATTCAAAATTACTCAACAGACGGAACAAGAGAAATAATAAAAGCTTGGGTTAGGAAAAGAAAAAATGCTAGAATGATTTCAGCTATAAGAATGCCAAGGATATTAGGTTGTTTCCGTTTATGCAAAAACTTCAATTTTCCTAATCTTATTAGAATTCCTTTAGCAATATCTGCAATAAGAAAATCAGTATACAGGATAAATCAAGCACTAACTTTCAATTATATGATATCAATATCAAAACAATGGAAAGTAGGAAGATGGTTTATGACAATTGATGCTGATCAGTTTTATCCTGAAAGGATGATCAACAAATTCATATCGCAAGTCAATAAAAAGAACAACAAATTAGGTTTACTCACAGGGAAAGAATATACTTTTTTCAATAATTTTTATGAATATACCGAAGATTATGAAAGTAGAGAATATAATAACTTTCCGCATAGAATATACAACAATACTTTTATCAAAACAACAAGAGATATCATTAGAGAAAATATATTCTCATTTAAAAAGTATATTGATGAAGTACCTTATAAAAAATTAGGACACTATTTCCATTATAAATTTAGACCCAATAATAAAAAAAGAGATAAAGATGTTTATGCTTTAGGGGACAGAAAACCACCTAAGAATATTGATTCTTTTAGATTTAAAAAATTTAGGGGAAAACACCCTTCAGTTATTAAAGAATCCTTGTAGTTTATTTTTTAAAGTTTTTAACCAGGCAGGTATTAGTAGAGCTAATATATCTGGAACGAAATATAGATAATAAGCTAAATTCGGCTTGTATAGTTTAAAGATCTTCCATCGTATTTTTATATCATTGATTTTATGAAGTCTTAAATTCTTTGTTGTTATACTATTTTTCCTATGTGTCTCGCGGAAAGTAAGGATTTCTTGAACATTATATCCTTTACCTACTTTTAATAATCGATAATATAACTCGTAATCTTGTGAAGTATAATATATTTCATCATATCTATTAATACACTTTTTGCGAAAGACTATAGATGAGTGAACAAAAGGTGCTCCCCGAAATAAAAATGTGCGAATCTCACTGTCAGTTTGCGGTTTCTCAATAGATTTTTTCTTTTTTGAAATTGTATTTACATTTATTACATTTGTTCCAATTACAACATATTCTTCATTACAATTCAAAAATTCCACTTGCTTCTCTAACTTATCTTTTCTCCACCAATCATCTGCATCAATTCGAGCTATTAAATCGTATTTACTGTTATCCAATCCAATATTTAATGACTTTGTTAAACCAATATTTTTCTTGTTTCTAAATATCCGAATTCTTTCATCCGACTTTTTATATTTTTCTATTATAGATAATGATTTATCAACAGATCCATCATCAATTATTAAAAATTCAAAATAAGAGTATATTTGATTTATAACACTTTCTATTGCTCTTGAAATTGTCTTTTCAGAGTTATATACAGACATTATTATTGATATTCGTTGATTCTTCATTTTATTCTTCCTTAAATCTGAATTTATTATCATATTATTTTTTCTAGTAATATCTTTAGAAAAGATACGTCTATCATTTAAAGTTCTTTTATGTTTAAAATATATTCATATATCTGCTTATTACGTTTACTTCTTATAAATATAGTTACTTAGTTAACAAATCTGAGTATAAATTATTTAATTTTTTAATATATTTATCTACATAGTATCTCTTAACCACTATCTTACTATTGTTTATCAGTTTTTTTTGTAAGTTCTTATTATAAATTAGTTGCTTTATTTTAGAATATAGATTATGTACATTACCAGGTTTTACAAAAAGAGTAGTTTTATTATTATATAAAATCTCAGAAAGTCCTCCTACTTTGCTCGCTATTATTGGGATCTCACAGTGCATGAATTCTAAAGCTACAATACCTAAAGATTCTGATATAGAAGGAATAACAGCAACATCAAATAAAGGGATATAATTTTTAATATCTCTCTTAAATCCTGTAAAGATTACAACTGAAGATAAATGTTCTTTTTTTACATATTCTTTTAATATATCTTTTTGAGGACCATCTCCGATTATAACCAGTCTTACATTTTTATTTTCTGCATAAAGTCTTCTAAATGCTTTAAGTAAGTATATTATTCCTTTTATAGGATGAAACCTACCAGTAAAACCCACTACTATATGATTTTTCAATTTGTACTTGATTTTTAATTTATTAACAAGATGACTATTAATTTTTTTAAATCGTTTCGGATTTAAAGGATTGTATAGTATCGATATTTTATCGCTTGGAATGCCACATTTAGAAATCATTTGATTCTTAGTTGCTTTTGATACTACTACGAATCTAGTAATATTGTTATTAAAAAATTTCATTAATAAGCAATATAAAGAGAACTTTGACTTTCTAAAAATTGCGCCATGTTCATGAACAATAAAACAAAATTTTGATTTATAAAATAAAGCTAAGAATAATCCAATTAAATTTGATTTTATTAGATGAGTATGTATAATATCAACCTCATTTTCTCTCAAATATTTAAAAAGTTCGAAAATTGGTTTAAGTGAAAATCTGAAAGAAGACTTTGATATTCGTACATTACTATAATGTATTTTAAATGTCGTACAAACAGTTCTTAGAGAGAAAACATTTATATTAGTATTTCGAGAAGAACTATTTTCTACAATATCTTTAAGTAGTATTTGTGCTCCACCATAATCCAACTTATCAATGATATGTAAAATCTTCATTTAATATCTCGATATAATTCTAAATATTTCTTCATAATAGTTCTCCAACCCAAACCTTCTGCTATTCTTCTACTTTTTAAGCCAAGTTTCCCTCTTAATTCTTTATTTTTATATAAAATCCTCATCTTCTCATAGATTTGATTATAATCTCGAAAAGGAACTATATATCCATTTTCTTTTAGAATCAAATCACTTGCACCATGTTTAGTGATAATTAACGGCAACCCGCATGCAAGAGCTTCAAGAGAAGCATTTGACATACTTTCAGAAAGAGAAGGAAGACAAAACACATGAAATTTCGGTAATATCTCAGCAATCTCTTCATTTTGCATAAAACCTGTAAATTCTACAACATCTGATATTCCCAACTTATCAACTAAACTTTCAATTTCTTTTTTGCACTTACCATCTCCCATTAAAACCAACCTTGTATCTTTATACTTTTTATGAAGCAGAGCAAAAGCATTTACTAAATATTCATGTCCTTTTTTCTTATTTATCAAAGTTCCTCCAGCTGTGATAGAAAAAATCTTATACTTATTATCTTCAGGCACAGCTCTCCATTTCTTTGTATCAATTCCATTTGGAATAATCTTGATGTCTAGATTTGGATAAGTTTTATGAGCTAAATCACTTAAACCCTTACTATTTGCAGTAACATATTTTGCATAATGCCAAATAATTTTAGATAAAGGCTTGTAAAATATATAATATTTCTTAAATCTATCATTATATCCCGGTACATCAACTCCACGAAGAGAGATTATATAAGGCATACGCCACCTAAAAAGAAATGAAACTAAACCGCCGGGGAATCCAAAAAAATGTGAAAAATTATATTTATTTTTTAAAATTAATTTCCAAGTAAGCAAAAAGGCATTAATAGAGTAGAGTACCATATCTTTTGGGGACTGCTTATGATAGTTATTCTTATTCTTTTTCGAACCTACGGGAATTTTATAAAACGTAATATTTTTATATTTTTTTTCTACCTCCCATTTATTATTTAAAGATGTAGTAATAAAATCGATAGTAATATCTTTCTCCTTGCTAAAATACTCAAATAGGTTTTTTATTGCTCTTCCAGCACCTCCACCTAATGGTGGGTACTCATATCCATAAAATAAAATTCTCATTGGTAAAATTAATATCTAAGTTTCAACTATTTCTTTTATACTGTAACTTTTCTCTTTACCTAAAGCATAGTAATTTTTAATCAGCATATCCAATATTATTCCGAATATAAAAAATTGAACTCCAACAATTATCATAAGTACAGCAATAAGAGGCCATATTGAATTTGACAAAGATATCAACTTAAATAGTCTAAAAATACCTAGTAATATAAGTATAAATGTTCCAAATATACCAAAGAAGCACCCACCTATTCCAAAAAGGTGGAGAGGTCTGTCAGAGTATTTTTTTAAGAACCAGATTAGCCACATATCAACAAACCCTCTAAATATTTTAGTCCAATTATATTTCGTCTTCCCATTTTTTCTTTCCTTATGATCTACAACTACTTCAGTTATCCTAAATCCCTTCCATCTCAGAATAGCTACTATATATCTATGCATTTCTCCATATAGATCGATTCCTTCAAAGCATTCTCGTCTATATGCTTTTAATGTACATCCCAGATCATGAACACCAGGATTTATAACCATCTTTCTAAGTGTTGAACCAAATTTTGATAGATTCCTGATAAAAAAATTATCCTTTCTCTTTTTTCTCCACCCGGAAACAACATCATATCCTTCATCAATTTTTTTCAGCAACTTGGGTATTTCTTCTGGAGGATTCTGAAGATCTGAATCAATAGTTACTATGACATCACCCTTTGCATTCTTTATTCCAGTATTAAGGGCAATAGTTTGGGTAGACTTTTTTATTCCATCAGGGACTCTTAATGAAATAATTTTTGCTCCTTTTAAACTTTTTAAAATTCCTAAAGAATTATCAGTTGAGCCGTTTTCAACATATATTATTTCATATGGCTTATCTAAACCATCACAAACTCTCTTTAATCTCTGATGTAATTCTTTTAAACTATTTTCTTCGTTTCTCACTGGTACCACTATTGATATAGAAAAATCTTCATTCACAATTACCTCTTAAAAAAACTAATATATTAATATAAACACTTTTTCTAATTTCATTCTATTTTATTTCTTGTATATATACGATTACTCATCCCTTTTACTGCTTGATACAACCTGTCTCCTGATCCCGGATTATACACCATCATATTTACATCCCTATCTGTTGTTCCACCTGTATATTCCCAATCGCTCCATGTCTCTCCATCTGTTGTGTACCTTGTGTATATACGATTACTCATCCCTTTTACTGCTTGATACAACCTGTCTCCTGATCCCG
>CAZNER010000063.1:0-3890 GCA_964572065.1 uncultured Candidatus Saccharibacteria bacterium | reverse complement strand
ATTATACACCATCATATTTACATCCCTATCTGTTGTTCCACCTGTATATTCCCAACTTGACCAAATATTATTCCATAATTCTTCTAAGTCCAAAATACCATAACCAGTATAATCATCTCTTCCACCTGAACCGATATCTGTTGCTGTACCAACAATTGTATTCCTGATCTCCAATGCATCTAAATCTGAACTCCTGCTTTTCACCAACGCTGCTCCAGCAGCTACCTGCGGTGCTGCAAATGAAGTACCGGATCCATAATCCATCTGAAATGTTGTAAAATCAGAAGAACTGCTACAGCTCCATGCGCATCCTAAAGTCTGCTGCCAAGTAGCATCATGATTCCCGTCACCAGCTGTTCCTTCACCAACAGGAGCAACTATATCCAAATTACTGCCATACTGAGAATAACTAGATCTGCTATTATCAGAATTAACAGCACCAACTGCTATAACATTTGAATCATCATATTGAGCCGGATAACACATTGGAGTAGAGTAGCCGTAAAAACTGTTACCAGATGATATAACCATAGTTACACCAGCAGCTTCTGCATAATCTACTGCAGCTTTCAAATAACCAGTAGAATCATCTTCCCATCCAAGACTTGCATTTATAACATCAGCGCCATTATCAACAGCATACATTACAGAATAATAAAACGAATCTTCATATACAAATCCTGTAAAAGGAATATTTAACTTTATAGGCATAATAGAAACATTATTTGCTATACCAATACTATTAGCAGAATTATCCGTTAATGAAGAAATTATCCCAGTAACATAAGTACCGTGACCGTAGTCATCATTTGCATGTCCCTCTTTTTTAGTATCATCACTGGATGAACAATCCCATGTATCTCCAGTTGTATTATTCTCAACCCACATCTCCATATCTACCCCATTATAGTCATCACATATTCCATTCCCATCCTGATCACCGCTCCCATATGGATCAGATGAATTTGTATATAAATTGATACCATTAAGCTCATCAGCTACATCATAATCTATATCATAATTATACCCTCCCCATTCGTAAGTTCCTGTAGAGTATGTCTCATAAGCTACTCCTGTATCTAAAACAGCAACTATAACATCTGAATCACCTCCGCATAACTCACCTCCAGTTGCACACTCCTGATCATCCCATACTTCAGGCAGATTAATCTTGTCATAATACCAATGTTTACCTTCTGAATAATCAGGAGTAGAATCAAAATCATCTGAATAAGTTCCATCTCCCGCATCACTATACATAACTCTCCCCATATGAACAACATCAACTGACTCAACATCTGGATCAAACTCATATTTAAGCATTAAATCCTCTAACTCATCCTTATACTCAAGCCTCATTTCTTCCATTTTTTCTTCATCATCCAGCACATTCTTATCTATATTTACCTCTCCATTTAAATATACACTCTGAACTATCTGTCCTCCCATCTTAGGTTTATAGAAATTTTGTTCTTTAGAAGTATATTTCTTTGATTTGTTTAATATTTCTTCATCAGCTACACCTTTTTTGAACTTAACCATTATTCTGGCAGGGTGATAGTCTCCTTTAAGCTTCTGCTCGATATTCCTTTTTGCAGCTGAAACTTTATTATTTGATACATAAATAACTGAAGAACAGAATAAAATTATCGATAGTATAATTATTACTAGAAATTTCAATTTAAATCGTTTTAGCATTTTTTTATTTTATGCTATTATATTAATGTTAATATGATACATTCTAACTCTAAACTTGACAAACATTAAAAAGTCAAAGAAAAAATATATCGCTACAATAATTCTATCATCTTTCCTATTAATTTACCTGCTGTTATTCATCAATAACGATGCAGAGAATTATACTACTGATAATAAAAATAATACAAACAATAGCTATACTCCTGAAATAGAAAACCGTAACAAGAAAGAAGTACTTGGGGTTTCTGCACCTCAAACCTTATCTAATTTACCTTCTATATTAAGGCAATTAAGAGGTAATGAAAATACTAATCAAGAAAGTTTAGATAGAACTTCACAAAATGAAATACAAAATGCAAATATAAATCAGGTTTTTTATAGAGATACAAACACTGGAACCATTAGAAGAATAAATGTATTACCAAGAGGAGATAATTCCATTGAAATAATTGATATCTCAAATTATGAGAATGAATTAGCTGCTTTTAGATGGACTAGTGGTGATTTCAAATATGGAATATCCAATCAAAAAAGCATACCTGAACTTCAAAAAATTGAGATAAGCGATGAGATAGATCCAAATATGGCTGACACCCTTGTTTCAGATCTAATATCACTTGAAAATAATAAATATCTATTTATCCAGACATTAAATCCAGTTAGTAATTTAGAAATTGATTTTATAACAGGAGAGAAGGGTACAGTTGGATCAATTAGTACAACAGCTTATCACAGCTCAGGAGCAAAGTACTCAAGCCTTGGAATAATTCCAAGAGAACAATGGTCAGGTGATCCGGATATTAACAATCCAAACCGCCTTACATGGGATCCTGTCTACTACAAAGTAAACAAAATAGTAATACACCATACTGCTACTGCTAATTATCAAGATCCAACTTATTGGATGAGAGCTATCTATAATTACCATGCTTACTCATGCGGATGGGGAGATATTGGCTATAACTATCTAATAGATCAATATGGAAATATTTACGAAGGAAAACTTGGAGGTGATGAAGCAAAAGGCTATCATGCAGGTTCAGCGAATGCAAACAGCATCGGAATATCAATTATTGGAACATTTACAGATATAGCTCCAACTTCTGCTGCTCAAGACGCCCTTAAAAGATTAATCGCTGAAAAATCAGCTTTTTATAACTTTACACCTGCCTGGCATTCAACTGTTTATGGACATAGAGACTTTATGTCAACTGCGTGTCCAGGTAATGCTTTTTACAGTATTCTGCCTTTGATTACATCAAATGCTAATTCTTATAAAAACAGTAATTTCTCACAATTAAAATCCATTGTTCAAAAGGTAAATCAAAATGTTGACAACGGTAATTTCGAATCTGATAAACTGATTTTAATATTTAATCAATCATCTAATATATCAATTCCTTCATGGAGCGGAATAGAAAGTTATACTACTCTTGATAATGTAGTAACTCTAAATATAACAAGCTCAAGCACTCCGTATGAAGATGTAAATGAGAGAATAAAAAGTTTATACACTATATTTAGTATGTATAATAATGTAGATTATGTTGGTCTGAATCACATGGGGGAAATCCACTAATAATTTTCTTTTAATATCCACCAAAATAGAAAATAAAACATATAAATGAAAAAAAGGAGAAGAAATTTAAATTTCATGTCTTTATCATTGAATATATGAAAAAATAAGGAAATAAAAATGACTAATAAAATTATAAACATGGTAATTAAAAAATACCAAATATAATTACTAAAAAAATGAAATTTAAAATATGATAAAGATTCAATCTTAGAATCACTCCAAGAAAAAAAGTTTAATTTAAAATGTAATAAATGTAGAAATGGGAAAGTATATAGGAATACTATTATCAAATTAGTAATTAAATTAAACACTTTTCTTAGCTTAAATTTCATAGTATCTCGAATAAATATAAAAAAGAAGAATTAAAAAATTGAAAAATATAACAAAATAAATCAAAATTTTACAAAAAATAGATTTGTTTCCTAATAAAATTTTTTTATTTCAGTCAGAATTATAAGGATACAACTTCATTTCACAAATTCCTTTCTAACCTTATAGAACTCATTTTTATTATTTCATCCAAAGTATTTTTACCAAACTTATTAAAAATAGTATCTAAATACTTGCGATTTTGAAAGTATTGAGTAAAAGCTTTATCTCTAAACTCTAATAC
>CAZNER010000062.1:0-11791 GCA_964572065.1 uncultured Candidatus Saccharibacteria bacterium | reverse complement strand
TCAAAAAACCCTCATTATATAAAGCATATAATAAAGCTCCATCACCACATCCACAATCAAGAATGGTATTAAAAGAGTTACTACATAAATACTTCCTTAGTAATTTAGGAATCTTAACATCATAATATTGTGGTGCTTTTTTTGCATATTCTTCAATATTCACAGATCAAATCTGTAATAATTTAAACTATAAAAATAATTCCACTTATTTCCGCAATTATAATATACTATATAAAATAAAAATAGCGAGAAACTAAACCAATGAAATCTAAAAATAATATTATTAAATTTTCTATATACTTAATCATCACTATTGGTACAACAATATTCGTATATAAATATTGGAAAGAAATTAATGATTTAAAAATACAAAATATAAGTTTACTTATTCCTCTAACAATACTATTTATTTTATTTTCCATTATCAGCAGTCTTATAAATATAATTATAATAAAAGAATTTAAAATAAATTTATCTTTCAAGGAAAGTTTTAGCTTATCAATAATTAATACACTTGGAAATTATATTTCACCTTTCAGAGGTGGATCAATATCAAATGCAATATACCTAAAAAAGAAATATAAATTTTCATATAGCTCATTCATAAGTATGCTCTCGGGAATCTATATAATCGTTTTCTGGATTAATACTCTTGTAGGAATAACTGCACTAATAATAACAAAGATATATTACAACATTTTTTCAATAGTAATTTTTATGGTTTTTATATCATGTTTTCTAACTCTGAGTATTGTTATAATAATTTCTCCTAAACTTCATAAAACAAAATATAATTTCGTAAATAAATTCATTGATGTAATAAATAATTGGCGTTTAATAAGAAAAAATTTAAAAACATTAATACAAGTAGCATGTTTATCATTCATAAATATAATTATTATGACATGCATGTCTTACTTAGAATTTCAATTAATTGGAACAAATATTGGAATTATTAAACTACTGGTTATGGCAATATTCTCTAGTTTTTCAATATTCCTAAGTATCACCCCTGCCAATCTAGGAATCCGTGAAGCTTTTAGTTTGTATTCTGGTCAATTACTAAATATACCAATTGCACAGGTTCTAGCAGTAAGTATAATTGATAGACTAATTAGTTTCATATTATCTCTAATTCTAGGCATTTACTTCTCAAACAAACTATTGAATAAAACATATGAAAAAGAATAAGAAATCAAAGATACAAACACCAATATATGTAGTGATAGGTACACGAGCTCAATTTATAAAAGTTGCTCCAATGCTTAGAAAGATGTTAGACCAAAAAGTGCAATATGAACTTATCTATACAGCACAACATCAAGAAACTATTGATGAAATATTGAATGTCTATAAACTTCCGAAACCTGATAAAGTTATGTATAAAAAAGATGAGGCAAATACTAGAAAAAAATTTCTTGCATGGTTCTTAAGTATATTATATCAATGTATATTTAGATTTAAAAAATGGCTTCCAAAAAAAGGATATCTACTCACACATGGAGATACTTTCACAACATGGCTTGCAGCACTTATGGGAAAACTTGCAGGATGTAAGGTGTGCCATTTAGAATCTGGAATGAGATCGTTTAATCTTCTTAAACCATTTCCAGAAGAAATATCACGTATTATAACATTTTTGCTAACGGATATTTACTTTTGTTCTTATAAAGAAGCGGTTGACAATTTAAAAAGATTTAAAGGTAAAAAAATAAATTTAAAGATGAATATAATGTATGATGGAGTTATGTATGCTTTAAAGCACAGCAGTAAAAAAAAGTTTCTATTCCAAAATAAGAAATATGCAATTGTATCAATACACAGGTATGAAAATATATATACATCAAGATTAACAGATATAATAATACCTATGTTAAAAAAAATATCAAAACAAATTGAACTTGTAATAACACTTCATCCAACGACCAGAGAACGTTTAAAAAGTCAAAAACTCTTTAAGATTTTAAATAAAAATAAAAGAATCATCCTTCACACGAGATTTGGTTTCTTAGATTGGATTAATGTTTGTAGTAAAGCTGTATTTGTAATCACAGACGGTGGTAGCAATCAACAAGAATTAAGTTACTTAGGGACACCAACTATCTTATTTAGGACAGAAACTGAAAGTAAAGAAGGTATAGGAGAGAATGTTATTTTATCAAAATTTAATCCAAAAATAATTAATAATTTTGTAACTAATTATAAAAGATATAAAAGATGTCTACTAAAAACTAGCCATTCTCCTTCTCAATTGGTAATAAATTTTCTAAAGAAGGAAATAGAGTAGAGGATTAATATATCTTCTTCACTTGATTTACCCTTTTTATAGCTTCTTCTAAATCAATACCTATTGTATTTGCATACCATATTAATGATTCTAACCTTGGTTCATTCTCTTTGTTTGTAGAAACTAAACCCTCTTTTCTACTTATTTGACCTTCTCTTATCTGATTACTTTTAAAAGTATCATTCTCTGTAAAGCCTGTAATAGTATAGTATATATAGTTATATAATGCTGCTGTTCCATCACCAATTCGCCAACTAGTTTTTGTATCTGGTGCTAACTCCCAATTATATTTTTTAATTAGAGTATTTTCAATTAACTTTTCATCCCATTTAATATATTTAAACAAGTACAAATGATCCTTATTCACAAAAAATGACGATACAAATGCTCCAAATGTATCCATAAGTGAAGAATTAATATAAGAGGGATTTGTAATATATTGCTTGATATAAAAAAACAGCAATTTAATAGCTTTTGTCTTTTTAATCTGTTTATATCCCTCAAACTTCTTATTAAAAGTTTTAATATTCGAAAAGCCATATTTAAAATCAGATTTTTCAAGTGCATTTGATGCATATATAACTAGATCGATACTCATATCTTTCTTTATCTTATTTAGATAATAAAAATATTGTTTATCTCCAGCCATAAATAAAGGAATCATACCAATGTGAGGTTTTTTTAACCATGCTTGTATATTCTTTCTTATATTATCTCTCTTTTTCCCTATATCAGCAGATATAAGTATATGTTCCACTCCTAACTTCCCAGTCATTCTAGCTTGATTCCTTCTCCCTAAATCAGTCAACATCCCCCAGTCATAAGAAAAAGGAACTGGATTTAAACCCAGTTCCTTTTTTACATAATGTAAAGCATAGCTACTATCTCTCCCACCACTAAAGGCTACTATACAATTATTCTTTTTCGGATCTAAATCGTACTTTTTAATCTCTTTTAATAGACTCCTTTTACCTCTTACTTCCATCTTCTGGTAATTATGACAATAATTACATACTCCGTTCTTATCAAACTTAATAAAAGGCATTGTTTCCGGAAGTATACACTTCCTGCATCTCCTTAACTTCTTTATCTTTTTTTCATTCCTATTAAATTCAGTCTTAATTATTTCTTCAATTAATTTCTTATTTCTAATATTTTTCTCTTTTATTTCTTCAAACTTTCTATTGCTTTTATTTACACTCTTTAATATCTCGATTTTCCTGTTTTTGACTCTCGACCTGAATCCAATATTATTCTTAGTATTAATTTTAAAATAACATTTCTCTAGATCTCTCAAATTAATAAAAACACCATTCTGAGATTCAATTTTTTTTATTATGTAACTTTTTCCTGTCTTTAAATTAAATTGATCAGCAAAAAATCTCTCAGAAACAAACAAATTCATTCCGATAGAATCGTCTTCCAATAAATATAATGATCCAGTATTAGTTGCAAGTAGTAAAGAATCAATATCATCAAATAAAACACCAATTGAATAAGAACCTTCTAATTCCCTTAAAGTTTTTCTTACAGCATCTATCTTATCACCAGTAGATTCAGATCGACTCCGCAATAAAGAATTAATAATTTCACTATCAACCTCAAATTTCTTTTTTAATTTACTATATTTTTTCCAGATACTTTTATGATTTACTATTATTCCATTATGTACTGTAACACAGCCATCCTTAACAATAGGTTGATTATTACAGCTATCTGTATATGAACCGTCTGTTTCCATACGAGCGTGTCCAATAACAGTAGATATACCATTTAAATCAGAACAGAATTTATTATATTTAGAAGTTTTGATAAATTCCGAAGCAGATACTGAATCTTTTAGAACTTTGATTTTATTATCGCTAACAGCAGCCAATCCTGAAGCATCTTTACCTCTAGATTCAGATAACTGAAATAAAATATCTATATTATTTTTAACTTCTTTTACATCAACTTTAGAATTATACTTTTTTATTATTCCAAATATTCCACACATAATTTTATATTACTTGTTATTTTTATAACTTAATTTTTTTAACTGATAAAGTACTTTTTCCTGATTATTCAAAAATCGATCAAACATATCTGCCAGTAAACCAAAAAGAAAAGTTACTAAACTTAAAGATATAAAATATATTGCTCCAAACCCAATAAATTTATAAGGTGTAAAAGATCTGGTTCTCACTAGATGGACAAAAAGAAATATAGATAAACCTAATCCTATTGAAAAACTTATCAAAGATAGTATTCCGAAAAATGATAATGGAGCAAAATCTCTAAAAGCTCTTAAAATATTTAATGCGGATCCAGTAATAAATTTAAAAACACCTAAGACAACTCTAGATTTCCTGCCTGGATAATACTTTACAGATACCGGTACTTGCTTAATATTTATCTTTTTTGAAGCAAGTACTTGAAATGATTCTTGTGTATATGTATACTTGCTATTAATATTTAAGTTCAATAGTGCCTCTCTACTATAAGCCCTAAATCCACAAGTTACGTCCTTAAATTTTCTGCCAGACAATTTACTAATAATATAAGTTCCTAATATATTTCCATAATACTTTGAAGCTGGCATATCTTTAGGTTTTCTTCTTTTACTCGAATTCATATCAGTAAAACGATCACCAGCAACAAAATCAGCTTCCTGTTTTATAATAGGTTCTACTAACTTTGATATTTCCTTCGGATTAAACTGCAAATCACCATCAATATTAACCGCTAGATCAGCTCCTATATCTAAAGCTCTTGATACGGCTTTCTGAAAGGAGTAGGCTAGGTGCTTCTGAGATCCATTTGAAAATACTTTAGCTCCTTTTTCCCTTGCAATCTTAGCTGTATTATCTGTACTTCCATCGTCTATCACTAATTTCTCAATTTTATCTATTCCCTTTATCCTTTTTGGTACCAAATCTAATACTTTCCCTATCGTTTTTTCTTCATTTATACAACTTGAAAATACTACTAATTTCATATAAAAATATAATAAAATAGATATAACTGTACATTGCATTTTACCTCCTAACTCCTTTATATACAATTCACATCTTCAAACTCATTATCTACAGTACAAATTAAAATCGCTTCAACTTCTTTCAAAGCATCCTTTAAGCTTTTTATTGTATATTTTGGCCTATCATTAGTATACTGTTAAGGATATAAAGTTAGAAACTTTCCAATTGTGTAAAATTTATAGAAAAAAGTAATGTCTATTCCAGTACACACATCTTTACAACAAAATAAAGTATAACTTATAATAGAGAAGGTTAGGAAAATTTCTTTTTAATTAAAAAAATTATATACTTAAGGATACATATGGCTAAAAAATTAAACAAGCATGAATTAAAACTAATTTATAGGCTAAATAAAAAACATAGATGGATGGAGATTATTAATGATAAACAATCACACCATCCTAATCTTTCTAAGTATAAACAACAAAAACAACGTCTCGTGAATATAGTTAGTCATATAAAACTAAAGCATACATATGATGTAGTTGATTTTGGTTGCGGTAATGGTTTATTAGCAGATATTATTTATAAACAAATTAATACTTATACAGGTATTGACTTTTCCAGCTCATTCATTCAAATAGCAAAACGAAGAAAAAAAGTTAAAAAGTTATTAAATTGTCAATTTTTCTGTAATGATATAACTAGATTTTCAAAAACAAATAATCGTAAATTTGATGTAGCTTTTGCATTTGATTTTAGTGAACACCTATATGATAATGATTTTAAAATTATCTTTCAGGCAATAAAGACAACTTTAAAAAGTAATGGTATTCTATACATCCACACTCCCAATGGTAGATATATCCTTGAATTTCTAAAGAAATATGGGCTACTAAAACAATCAAAAGGTCATATTGGAATAAGAACTGATATTGAATACGAACAGCTACTTATAAAAAATGTCGGTTTTAAGAAGATAGAAATAAACTATATTCCACACTATATAAAACTATTACACCTTTTCCATTTCTTAAGTTATATACCGATATTTGGAAAGTTTTTTAAGGCAAGATTATTTATAAAGTGTTATAAATAGAGATTTTTTTGTAGTGGGAGATATTAAATAAATAACAAGAGAGAGAAGGTAAATATAATAATCATAGCTCCTAAAAACTTAGCATCATTAATCAGTTACAAGTTTTTCTATCTTATCAATCCCTTCGATTCTCCTGAGAATTAGACTTAGTAATTCCCCAATAGCCTTTTATTCATTTAAGCAGATTAAGAATATTACTAACTTCATAATCTGAATACTCCTTATGTTATATAATATATCTTACCTCCCAATACCTCGATACACAATACCTAATTTTATAATTTTATCTTTATCAAGTTTATTCATACCATCTACTACTACTTTAATAGTTTTATAATCAGATAAAATATCATCCAATACTTTGAACTCATCATGAGCAGTACAAAGTAAAACTGCCTCAGTATCTTTTAAAGCATCTTCAGGACTCTTTACATTAGATAATTTGGGTAAATAAGGATCATATATCTTTAAATCAGCTCCGAGATTTTTAAGCAAAGTACGGATTTTTAAACAAGGACTCTCACGAAGATCACCTACATTCTCTTTGTAGCTCAATCCTAGAAGAGCAATTTTTGTTCCATTTATAGGCATACGAACCTCATTTAGAGCTAATTGTAATCTTTTAACTGTATATTTTGGCATATTATTATTTACATCTCTAGCAATCTTTAAGAAACTATGTGTAAAACCACTCTTAGCAGCTCTGTTAATAAGGTAATAAGGATCTACTGCTATACAGTGTCCTCCAACACCTCTTCCGGGCCAATGAACCATAAAAGCAAACGGTTTATTTGAGGCTCCTTTTAAAGTTTCGATCAGATCAATACCTAACGTATCAAATGACATAGCAAGTTCATTAACATATGCAATATTTATATCTCTAAATGTATTTTCAACTATTTTAGTTGCTTCTGCTATTTTTAAAGTTGAAACTTCATTAACCTCTGCTTTTAAGAAACTTCTATAAAAATCAGCAACTTCTTTAACACTTTTCTCTGGTAAACTTCCAATATTTCGCGGAATATTATAAACATTCCACTTATCATCTCCTGGATTAATTCTTTCAGGACAATGAGCTAATATGAAATCTTTGCTAACTTTTAATTTAGCTTCCTTCTCAATAATAGGCAGAACAACTTCTTCACAAGTCCCTGGATTAACAGTAGATTCTAGAATAATTGTTCCTCCTTTCTTTAGATACCTTGATGCTATTTTTGCAGCAGATTCAACTGGACCATAATTAGGAACATAATTCTTGGAGACCGGAGTAGGGACACAAATTATAAATATATCGCTTCCTTTTAATACATCAGTTTTGTCAGAAACGGATATATCTACTTCCTTTATATCCCTTCTACATTGATCATCTTCTATTGGACATATTTTTTTATTTATACTCTTTACTAAATCTGCATTTATATCGTATCCAAAAGCTTTATATTTCCCGCTTTTTGCTATTGCACATAAAAGAGGAAGTCCAACATAACCAAGACCAATGACGCTAACTTTTTTCATAAATTTAGATTTAAAAGACAATACATTTCATTATTATATAAAAAGGATATTTACATATCCAGTCTTCTATACTTCTAAATCCATCCTATTTCCACTGCTCACCATAAAAAGAATCTTTAAATATCTCAGCTTGCCTCTTTTTACCAGGTCCGAAATTTTCCCATATCCAATACCAAAATTTAGCGCCAAAGCACATTATATCTAATATATTGGTTTTAAAAACCAAGGGTCTTAGAAACGATTTTCTAAAAAACAACTCAACCTTTGAAACTATATTATGACTTGCAGGTTCAAAATGGTATTGATACTTAGATATATCTTCACCTTTGATATCTATCTTATCAAGATTATTCTCTCCAATCTTCTTATTATTGCAAATTTCTAAATGCTTTATTTCTTTTGAATCAAATCCCATTATTTTTGAAGCTACAGTATCTATTGCAACTGGATCGGCACTTGCTAAAACTAGATTAGTTACTTTTGGTATCCCAGACTTTGGTCCATCTCCTTCTAAACCTACTGTTCCATCCATAACACAAAACTTTGCTTTTGCTATACTATTTATATCTGCCAAAGCTTGATTAACAACTAAATGATAGTTATGCCTTAACTTCCTCAAACATCCCCATTGATTTTTTAAAGCTCCGGTAATAGTTGTTTTACCATGTGTTTTCATCAAAGGTAAAGTAATTAATTGAGTCCTAGTTAATATTTCAGGTATATCTACTTCATGTAACACATAGGCATCTTCAAGATGTATCGTCTCAAATTTACCCTTTGACATGTTTACCCATTCAATATCATATTTGTCACATATCTTATTCATACCAGTCATTTTAAAAACCTTATCCGCTTTAACTAAAACCTGATCTGACTCAACCATATATACTTTCTTAACTTTTTCTTTTATTACTTTCACAACACCTTCGATAACCCACGGTGACGATATAGCCCCCGGAAACATAAAATCCCATCCTAGATTAGGCTTCAAAGCTACCGGTTCATCTTTTCTTATATATTTATTCCACTCTGCTAATTCCATAGCATCTTTAACGGCTCTAAAAACATCAGGACGAGAATATTTTACGGCAACAACCGATTTTGATTTTTTCATAATTAACTTACTTTAAAATCATTAAATACAATTTTAGCAACTTTCTCTCCAGACTCTAATGCAGAATTCATATTTCTAATTTTAGGGAATGTAACCTGTATACCAGCATTATAAAAGTCTTTAATTGGAGTAGAGTAGTCAGGTTTATAACTTGAATAGTCCTTATCATATACAGGTTCTCCATACTTTGTTTTTAACACCTTAGTCCAAACGATATCTGACTTTGGGAAATATTTCTTCACTACACCTAAATACTCCTTTTCAATTTTTTTATCCGAAAGATTTAAATCCTGCTCACTACCACCATATCTAAGCACCCAATTTACCTTCCATGGATATTTACCACAAAGAATAGAATGCTGAAAAATAGTATGAACTCTTTCATCTAAAACATTTATCCAGTAATACTTTTTATTTAAAAATTTTTTTGTTCCGAAAATCACACATGCAGCTGGACAGTACTTTATTCTCTTAAGCTTTCTTTTGTATTTTATAGAAATTCGAGAAGCAACTTTCAAAAATTCGGGTATAGGAATTGTATTAATTACAATATCTGGTTTATATTCTTTTTTATCCGTTATAACTATCTTTTTATCTAATATTACTTTTTTCACATTGCTCCCTTTAACAATTATACCTTCATTTTTTACAATATCTTTTTCAAGGTTATCAACTAATATGTGAAGCCCTTTTTCAGGATATGTAAAAGGATCAAAAGCCTCTCTTTCTTTTAACCTCCAAGCAAGCTGTTTAGCAGAAATCTTAGTCAAATCAATGTTAAATTTATTACGGGCATATAAATGATTAAAAATTGTATTAGTCACTTCCTTTCCTCCTACTTTCATGAGCCAAGATCTGGCATCTTGATCATCAGCTATATTATCCGGATTTGCTAAAAACAACATATAAAGTCCAAACAACCCAAAACGAAAACGTCCCCATAAACTTACTGCATTAAATTTCAAAAGATCTAGTGGATTAGATATATCACATAAATCTCCATCTGAAGCAATAACTACTTTTATCTTTTTCCATTCTGCGTTTTTTAACAAACCATATTCATTTAAATATTTTATAGTAGTCGAATTATGCTTAATTATATGATGATAGAAAAAAGGGATTTGATATTCACCTTTTTTGAAACTTGCTGCAAGTCCTCCTAGATAAGACTTTTTTTCTAATATAGTAACTTTATACTCCTTAGATAGAGATTTTGCTGTTGATAATCCAGTCAAACCACCTCCTAATATTAGAATATGCTTTTTTTTATTCATAATACCTTTATTGAAATACCATTTAAACTGATATAATATTATATATATCTGTCCTCTTAAATTCAATCATAACTAATTGATATTTATGCATACATAAGATAGCATAATTTGTATGAATTAGATAAATTTTAATAATAAAAGATATGATTAAATCAAAAGACAACTTTATAAAACAATTCTTAACATCTAATAAATTTCTAGTAAACAATAAAGTTAGGATTTCTTTTCTTGCTTTTTTATTTATCGTAACTTTTATTGTATGGAGAACAAATTTCAGTTTCTTTTTCATGGATGAATGGGATTGGCTAAGAGACCTAGCTGAGGGAGATTTTAATATTTGGAAATCTCATAATGAACACTTTTTACCTATTATGAGAATCTTTTATTACTTTCAAATAAATATTTTGAAAGCCTCACCTCTAATGATGCATTATATTATGCTAATTTTACATACTTTAGTTTCTTTTGCATTTGGATATTTAATATGGCTTATCTTAAAAGAAAATATTTTATCTATAGCTGGAACTCTTGCCTTTATGTTACACCCTTTTCAATACGAGAATGTTTTGTGGAATTTCCAGAGTCAAATAATATTAAATGTCGGTTTCTTTCTTATCTCTCTCATATTTCTAAAAATATTTCTAGAAAAGAGAAATGTAAAGAATTACTATCTATCATTATTCTTTACATTTGTACAAGCATACTGTTTTGGTAATGGATTAATATTACCAATATTAACAACTATTTTCTTTATACTATTTAAAAAGAAAAATCTATCACTAAAATATTCTATTCCATACCTAGTAATATTTGTTTTTAATCTTGTCATTTACAAACTATTTGGCTCTGAAAAAATTACATCGCATACAGGACCATTTTCAATAAAAAATATTCCAAGTATAATAGACTACTTTTCAAAAGCAACTTTTTATAATGTATCAAGATCTCTTACTTTTATCGGCAACCCCTGTCTTAGAATTGCATTTATAATATTTATACTCTTCTTTTCAGTCTATATTTTTGTTTTATTACATGATCTAAAAACCCGTAAAAAAGTTTTTCCTATACTTGTATTTAGTCTATTTCTTTATTTTACTTGTTTTATACTTATTTCTATAACACGATTCAAAATGGGTTTTGAACAAAGCTTCTCATATAGATATGCATATTATTATCTAATTCCAATAATATTATTATGCTTAATCTTTATAAAATATACTTATGGGAAAAAACAATATAAAAACATCTACCCTTTATTAATAACTTCTTTCACATTAACATTTTCTATACTTGCAACTTATAGAACTCTTTATTATAAAAATGAGGTAGAAGCAAGAAACAGATTCAATTATCAGGAATTAAAACAATATAGTATTGATAAAGATTATGATCCAAACCTTTTGCTCCTTCATCCTTACTTAACTAAAGATGAAATTTTACAAACATCAATAAAATTAAACTTGATAAATAATGAGGATTAATTCATTGATACTTTGCTATTTCACACAATAGAACCATATTATTCAAAATAATAGGCAAAATAAA
>CAZNER010000061.1:0-11832 GCA_964572065.1 uncultured Candidatus Saccharibacteria bacterium | reverse complement strand
TAGTCTGTAATCTATCATCAAATTTCGATAAAAATAAAAACAATAAGACACCTAGAATTATAACTACTAATATAGGTATTATTATTGATGAGAGTTCTTTATTAATAGAAACACTAATTACAAAAACTCTAATAGACTGCACTATTGTTGCAATTAATGTAGCTGTTACTAATGGTTTATGATTTACGAACTTATTTTTAACTTTCGATTTACTATAACTTGACATACTTTGAGTTACAGCTGTACTAGAAACTAAACCTCCCATAGCACCTATCAAATTTACTCCTTTTTTTTCTCCAACTATTTTTACTAATATATACCCTATGAAACTTATAGCACAAACAAAAACAACTAATAACCATATTTCTCTTGGATATATTAAATTTAAATTATAAAATTGACCTTCATTAAATAATTTTAAATTAATTTCTTCTGGCAATAATGGAAGTATAACAAAAGCTATCAAAGCAAACTTTAAAGTATCATTCCATTCTACATCTTTTGTCTCCTCAGCAAATTTATGAAGGACATCTTTAAATGATAATAACACTACAACTATAACTCCAAATATAAGTGCATAATTTCTATAATCATCAAACATAATCATGAAGCCCAACAAAAAAACAATATAAGCAGAAATTTCTTCTGTTATACCAATATAGCCTTTTAGTGCCGAAATAACATAAGTAGCTATAATTAGTACAGCTAATGTAATAAAAAATGTTGGCAGAAGTATCTCATATGCTAATTCTTGATATAAAAATGAACTTAATGATCCGAGAAGTGATATTAATATAAATGTTCTTATACCCGCAAATCCGCCAGATTTGCTTCCTCTTTGTCTTTCTATACCAATTAATGCCCCTAATGCTAGTGAAGTAATAAAGTTGAGAAGTATTCCAAAATTCATATAGTATCGATACAAATTATTTTGAATCTATTATGGTGAAAAAATATTTAAGTGTCAAATAAATATTTAAATCATTTATGTTAAAAAAGGTTCTAATTAATAACTTTACTTAGTTTTAATTAAAAGCTTTTTCTTAACTATTTCTTATCATTTCCTTCATCTACAATTTCTCCTTCTTGAGCTTCATCTCCTTTTTCTTTAGATTTCTTATCTTCATTTTTACTATCACCTTTTGAGTTAGACTTTTCCTTTCCTTCATCTGTTTTTGTTTTATCTTGTTCTTGTGCTTGCTTATAAGCTGCAGCACCTATCTCTTGGACTTTATTTGATAATTCTTCAGTTTTCTTCTTTACATCATCTACTTTAAAACCTTCTTTAGATATCATATCCTTAAGTTCTTTATTTAACTTCTCAATCTCTTCCTTCTTTTTCTTATCAACTTTATCTCCAAGATCCTTAATAGTTTTCTCTACCTGAAATGTTAATGTATCAGCATTATTTTTTACTTCTACTTTTTCCTTTTTCTTTTTGTCTTCAGCTTCATGTTTTTTAGCCTCTTCTACCATTTTCTCAACTTCGTCATCCGATAATGCAGTAGAAGCAGTAATTGTAATTCCTTGCTCCTTACCAGTAGCTTTATCTTTGGCTTTTACATTTAATATACCATTAGCATCAATCTTAAATGATACTTCAACTTGAGGTACGCCTCTAGGTGCTGGAGGTATTCCATCTAATATAAATTTACCAAGAGTTTTATTACCATCAACTATGGGTCTTTCTCCTTGTACAACGTGAACTTCAACAGCAGGCTGATTATCTGCAGCAGTAGAGAATACTTGTGTTTTTTCAGTAGGTATAGTTGTGTTTTTCTTTATCATAGGAGTAGCAACTTTACCTAAAGTTTCAATACTTAATGTAAGTGGTGTTACATCTAGAAGTGTAATATCTTTTACATCTCCCTGTAATACACCTGCTTGTACTGCAGCTCCTACACCAACAACCTCATCTTGATTTACTCCCTTTTGTGATTCCTTTTTGAAATATTCTTGTACTTTTTTCTGAATTAAAGGCATCCTAGTCATCCCTCCAACTAATAATACTTCATCAATTTCTTCAATTTTAATCTCAGCATCTTTCAAAGCTTCTTCACATGGAGTTATTGTCTTGTCAACTAAATCCTGGACTAATTTTTCTAAATCAGCTCTAGTTATTGTTACTTCAAGATGCTTTGGTCCACTTTTATCAGCAGTTAAATATGGTAAATTTATAGTTGACTCTTCACTTGAAGATAACTCTATTTTAGATTTTTCTGCTGCTTCTTTTACTCTCTGGAGTGCAACTGGATCATCCTTTAAATCCATTCCATGCTCTTTCATAAATTTTTCTACTAGCCATTCAACTATTTTTTGATCAAAATCATCACCTCCTAAGTGAGTATCTCCATTTGTACTTTTTACCTCAAAAACACCATCACCAATCTCCAAAATAGAAATATCAAAAGTTCCACCTCCTAAATCAAACACAGCTATCTGTTTATCCTCTTTCTTATCAAGACCATAAGCCAATGAAGCTGCTGTTGGTTCATTAACAATCCTTTTAACATTAAATCCAGCTATTTTACCAGCATTCTTTGTTGCTTGTCTCTGGGAATCATCAAAATAAGCAGGAACTGTGATAACAACATCTTTTACTTCACTTCCTAAATATTTTTCAGCATCTGATTTCATCTTTGATAAAACTTTAGCGGAAATTACCTCCGGTGGTACCCATTCATCTCCATATTTAATTTCTATCCCTCCTTTTGAATCCTTTCTTATTTTAAAAGGTAGTAAATTTGCATCTTTCTGAACAGAAGGATCTTCCCATCTCCTACCTATTAATCTTTTTACAGAGTATATAGTATTTTTAGGGTTAGTAACTATTTGATTTTTTGCAGGTGTACCTACAATTTCATTATTCTTTGCATCAATTGCAACTACAGAAGGAGTTAATCTCTGCCCTTGAGCATTAGGTATTACCTTAGGCTTACCACCTTCTATAACTGCCATACAAGAATTTGTTGTCCCTAAATCTATTCCTAATATTTTTCCCATTTTTATAATAAATTAACAATTTAATTAAATTCAAAATTGACTATTATTTACTTTTTTTGCCTATAATAACTTTTATTGGTCTAACAACTCTTTCATCACCATCCATTTTATATCCTTTCTGTACTATCTCCTGAATTGTATTATCTTCATCTTCAACAGCAACTACTCCTACAGCTTCACAATAATTCGGATCCATTTCATCTCCAATCGAACAGTTTATCTCCGATATCCCATGTTTATTAATCAAGTTTTGCAATTTATCTCTAACCATTCGAATACCTACCTTTTCCTTTTCTTCTGTATTTATATTTTCAATTGATCTTTCAAAATCGTCTAAAATATCAAGCAATTCTGCTAGAATTGAAATATTTACAATATCTGCAGTACTCTTACTTTGTTCTTCAACTCTCTTTTGGAGATTCTGATAATCAGCTAATGCTCTCAACTTGCTTTCTTTTTCATTGTCTATTTTAGTCATTAAATATTCTAATTTCTTCTTTAAATTTGAATCTTTATCCTCTTTGTTAACTTTTATCTTTTGTTCTTTATATTTATTTCCTTCTTCAACTCTTGAACTACCTCCAAGCCGTTTATTTCTCAATTCTATTTCAATACCATTATCTGAAAATTTTATAAATTTATGAGAACCGATCTGTTTAATCTCGCTTATCTTTTTCCCTTGCTCTCTTAAACTGTCAACTGCTGCATCAAAATTACCTTTTACATAAAATGAGAAATGATCAAATTTTCTATTTCTAACTACACGTTTTGGTTTAGGTTCACTTATCTCAAGTCTATCAATATTAACACCATTAACTTCAATTTTACTTTTTAGATTTGCAACTGTAAGCATTCTACCAGCGTGTGGTATCTCTTTGATTACTACTATATCATCTTTTAACTCATTTAATGCTCTCTTATAGTCATCCTTTGAAATAGTCTGATAACATATATGATCAAATTTCAAATCATTCAAATCAAAATATTTTTTAGTGCATTTAATAGCTTTTCGAGAATATTCTATTAAATTATCATATAATTTTGATTTCATTACATATATTTAATAATTTAAATAATTATTATGTATTATAATTATTTTATTCCCAACCAATTATTGATCTTTCAATAAAGTTAGATATTGTTCTTACTGCTGGGATTACTTTCCTATATTCCATTCTTCTTGGTCCAAGAACTCCTAAATAACCTTTCTGTCCTCTGAAATAATTAAACTTCGAATATACTAAACTGCAATCTATCAATGAATCAATACCTATCTCATCTCCAATTATGACTTTTAGATTGTGATTAATACTAAACTTATCAAAAATCGATAAGAGAAGACTTGTACTTTCTATAACATTTAGAATATTTTGTAAAAGTCCTAAATCTTCAAGTTCTGGATATTCTAACAACTGACCAACACCCGAATAGAAAACCATTTCATCGATGACTGCTAACGCCGCTTGATTACTTAAATGTGATAATACTTTTACAGCTTCTTTTATAAAAGCGATCCTACTAAATCTTTTCCGAAAAAGTTTTTCTTTTAATTCAGTTTCTTTAATTTTATCTAACTCTTCTTCTTCAAACATCTCGTCTAAAAAATACCGAATACCTAATGTTGTTGGTATTCTACCTGAAGATGAGTGTTCCTTAAATAGATATCCTTCATCAGCTAATTTTGCCATTTCTGATCTTAATGTAGCAGGACTTGCATCAATGTTATATTTACTTGATACCGTAACAGAACCTACTGCCTGAGCATTTTCTAAAAATTCATTTATTACAGCTTCGAGTATTGATTTTTGTCTCTTTGTTAAGTCCATAATATTTAATAAAAATAAAATTAGCACTCATTATTTATAAGTGCTAGTTTATCATTTAAAAATAACCGGGTCAATAGTTTTTACTAAAGAATTTAAAAATCCTTATCATAGTTTTTCCTAAACTATCTATCGGTAGGAGGCTCTTCTATTGGTCTTATAATTACCCAGTCCCTATCTTCCTTTTGATCTATACTGTCATCAGCTATTGCTACATTCCAGATCTGATTATTGCGTGTTTCTTTAATTGCAGTAAATTCTACTTCTAGAACAAACTTTTCATCTATACCTAAATCCCCTAAATATTTTGTTAAATCATCAATTCTAAATTCACCATTAGGATCTGAAGGATCAATATAATCTAGTAAATTATCTTGTTCAATTAAATCTCCATTTCTTTCTCTTCTTCCATTTATATCTTCAAATCTAAGATAACTAGAATCATATCTATCAATATATAGCATTTCTTCTATAACTACTTCACCTATATTTGAAATTTCAATATCAAATATAATTGCATCTCCTACATCATAATAATGAATTCCATTTCTTACATTTTTCTCGATTTCAAACCCCCTTTCCGGTGGAGGAGGTGGTGGTTCAACTTCAATTATAGCTTTTGCAGTATCATTACATTCTATTTCAGGATAAAATTTTCCTTCATTATTATAAGTATTTACAGCTAGTATATAAGTTCCTTCAACAACATTTGATATAGTATAACCATTGCAATCTCCATCTACTGTACTTCCATCACATGAATAAAAATAACCATCCGGTCCTGTCACTTCCAAATAAGTATCATCAGCAAATAAACCTGAATTGCTATGAAAACTTCCTATTCTGAAAGAATCTCCTTCTTGTAAAATTATAACTGGCTGCCAGTGATGCTCTCGATCCTCCTGAACTCTAGCTTGGGTACTAGCATATGGACATACATCAGGGGGCGGTGGTGGTACATCTCCTTTCTTACAATATCTATAAACATAGGTAGGATTACTACAATTTTCACAATAACATGTAGTTGAAGATTTAATCTCACATTCAGGGCATCTTCCACCACTACATTCACGACTTGTACCGCATGTTTCCCAACCATCTGGACATTCCGGAGGCTCACAATATGGATCATTCTCTGAACCAGGAAGACACATTCCATAATTGCACCAAATATGTTGATCGTACCAATTAACACAATCACAGTATCCAGCATCTTCTCCTCCTGTATAATCATGACACCTGCATAAAGTAACTTCTGGATATTCACAAACTAAACCGAAGCAAGGTGAAGCTTGACAATCATAACATTGATATCCATCTGCAGTTTCTTCACACCCGCCAAAACAACAATTAATTTGCTCTGCATTAGCTTTTCCATTAAGATTAGAAAAATTTATTAAAGATATTAATATGATAAATAATAGGATTGTAATAAGGGAATAAACATTTAAGAATTTTTTAACTTTAATATTTGTACTAGAAGTTTTCTTCATATTTAGATAATATGAAATAATTAATAAATTCTATCAATTTATTAACAATTTTACAACTATAAGATTATCAGTAACTACCTAATGATATAATACTGAATATGGACGATGAAATTAAACCACTAAAAATTATAATCACAATATTAACTCTATTAATGATTATATCTGTACCGATTATAATGGTATTTGCAATCTGGAATTTTGATTTTGACTATATGAAAAAAAGATTAATATCTATGATTACATTTTCTAATAATTCAAATAATTATAATTTTGATATACCAGAAGGAGAAGACGAGTTATTAACAAATTCAATAATAGAAAAAGGAGAAAATGTAAATATTATATATAAAACAAATCCTGCACAAACTCTATTAATCAATTCAGCTGAAATTGAAGGAAATATTGTCTATGGTACTGATGGTGAAAATCTTCTAAGAGAGGGCTTTTGGCATCATCCTGGAACTGTATACCCAGGAGATAATGGGTGTAGCGTTATTTTCGGACACCGAAGATATCATATGCCTCCTCAAAAAAATACTTTTTATAATTTAGACAAGATTGATATTGATGATAGGGTAGAAATTATGCTTAATGACGGAACTTGGCTTGAATATAAAGTTACAAATATAGAAATTATCTCTCCTTCACAGTTAGATAGCATTGTCACTAGTGATTATGATGATTATTTACTAAAACTTATAACCTGCCATCCACTTGGTACATCAAAAAAAAGATTAGTAGTAACAGCTCTCAGAGTTATATAAATCTTATTTACCTTTTAAACTTTTAATTGTATCCCTTAACTTTGCAGCTTTTTCAAATTCCATCATATCAGCATAAATCAACATTTGTATATCCAAATCGTTTAAGAGCTTTCGCTTTTCTCTAAGAGAAAGTGTTACATAAGCTTCTGTTCGTTTATCTAAATCATCTAAAATTTTTGCTTTATCATCTTCTATAGGCTTATCCAGCTGATCAGTTATATCTTTCTTTATACTTTCAGGCTTAATATTATATTTTTTATTATATTTATTTTGTATTTTTCTCCTTCTTTCAGTTTCTTTAATTGCATTATTTATAGCTTTTGTTATAGTATCGGCATACATAATCACATGACCATCTTTATGCCTAGCAGCCCTTCCAATAGTTTGAATTAAACTTACTTCACTTCTTAAGAAACCAGCTTTATCAGCATCAAGAATAGCTATCAGGCTTACTTCCGGTAAATCTAATCCTTCTCTTAATAAATTAATACCAACAATTACATCATATCTCCCAATCCTTAAATCTTTAAGAATCCTTACCCTTTCAATTGTATCTATCTCGCTATGCAAATACTGAACTTTTATTCCTATCTCCTTTAAATATGAAGATAAATCTTCAGCCATTCTTTTAGTCAAAGTTGTTACAAGTGTCCTTTGTTTTTTAGATATTGTAATTTTTATTTCATTTATTAAATCATCTATTTGATTTAAACAATTAAATTTTTTTAGATTTTTTAATTGATTTTTTAGTCTATAACTTTTAAAACTTTTAATTAACATATTCTTACTTTTTTTCTCAGTAGGCCTTACTTCAATCATTGGATCTAATAGACCAGTAGGTCTTATAATCTGTTCAATTACTCCCTTTTTAACATCTTTCTTAACAACTTTTTTACTAAGTGAGATCTCATAATCGGCAGGTGTTGCTGAGGTAAACATTACTTGATCTAACTTTTTATTAAACTCATTAAATTTCAGAGGTCTGTTATCTAAGGCACTTGGTAATCTAAAACCATATTCTACTAAAACTTCCTTTCTTGCCCGATCTCCATTATACATTCCTCTGATCTGAGGAATTGTCATATGTGACTCATCTATTATAAGAATAAAATCATCTGGAAAATAATCGAGAAGAGTAGAAGGAGGAGTTCCTTTTATCCTATTTTCGATAAATCTTGAATAATTTTCAATTCCAGAACAATATCCTGTTTCTCTAAGCATTTCAATATCATAGTTTACTCTCTGTTCAATCCTATTAGCTTCTAAATCTTGATCCCTTTTTTTAAAATATTCAATTTGTCTTTTTAATTCTTCTTTTATATCAGGAATAGCAGATGTAAGAGCTTCATATGGTGTAACAAAATGTTTTGCTGGGAAAATTGTAATTTTTCTAGGTTTATCTAACACTTCTCCAGAAATTGGACTGACTATTTTAATTCCTTCTACAGTATTTCCAAAAAACTCTATTCTAATTGCAGTTTCATCAGCTGCATTATAAATATCAACAACATCACCTCTAACTCTGTACATTCCAGGGAAAAAATCATATTCGCTTCTTTCATATTGTAAATCTCCTAGATGTCTTAATAGTTTCTCTCTGTTATACTCTAAATTTACTTCTATATTTCTGCTTAGAGTCATATAGTCATCTGGATTACCTAGACCGTAAATACAGGATACAGATGCTACTATGATTACATCCTTTCTTGTTAATAAGGCTTGAGTAGCGGCATTTCTATATCTTTCTATACTTTCATTTATATCTACTTCTTTTTCTATATAAAGATCTCTTTTTGGGACATATGCTTCAGGCTGATAATAATCATAGTAAGAAACAAAATATCCAACAGAATTATCAGGAAAAAATTCTTTAAATTCTGAATATAACTGTGCTGCAAGAGTTTTATTATGGGAAATGACGAGTGTAGGTTTCTGAATATTTTCGATTACTGAAGCAATTGTAAAAGTCTTACCGGAGCCAGTTACCCCAAGTAATGTTTGATATTTAATATTCGATTCAATGCCACTTCTAAGTAACTTTATAGCTCTAGGCTGATCCCCTGCAGGTTTATATTTCGACTTAAGTTTAAAATGCATAACATTAACATTTTAACATAAAAAGGAATACTAATTTAAAAATTAAATATCATCATAATAATATCCTTCAATTAATTCTCTTTGAAACTTAGCGTTTGAGCTTGGTCTATGGTATTCAGGCATTCTACGATGTCGTACATTTGCTCTTCTTCTATTTGCGATTTTTTTTGCACTTCTGTTTTCTACTTCTTTAGCTAAAGCTATAAAATCAATATCCATTCCTAACATTTGTTCAGGTATAATATTTCTTACTGTATATAAATTAATTCTTGGGATATCTTTAAGTTCTGCTACTAACTGTTCATAAAAAATATTTAACCTCTGTAAGGCTAAAGCTCTTCTCATTCTATAATATTTAGTATATCTTGTAACTGCCTTTGAAGGTCCATTATTTTCTGTATTCAGTTTATTTATACATGATATAACTGATTTTGGAATGAAATTTAAAATCATTTCATAGAATGGAGGGAAATTATCAATTTTAGTCAATCCTATCATATCGAGATTTACAGCCAACCCGTTTATTAATAAGTTTCTAATATCCTCATCAAAGTACTGACATGTATATAATTCACCTAATCTTTTGATTACATCTCCTAATGGTAAAGCCAACACAGGGATATTATGTATATAATCCATACCTGTTTTTTCAAAACCTTGTTCTACCGTTACATTTATCATCAAATATGGCTGTATAACTCCTTCTGTATCTAATTTACCAATAAAAATATCACCGCCTTTCTTAAATCCACATGATGAATCCATACGTCTATTTGTTAAATATGCTACCCAATTTGAAGGTAATAACATCCTAAAAACAGAAAGTACCATAACTTCAGTAACAATTGATCTTCCAAGTGCAAAAAGGTTATAATCCTCTGTATTTCCGCTAAGCCAATATTTTAAAGCTTTTCTTCTATATTCTAAATCTTCACGATCTGGTATAGCCACTTGAATCCTTCCACCACCAAGATCAACGGTATACACTTCACCGGCTAGTGTTAAAATTTGTTCTACAAAATCAGTACCTCCTACAACTTCCATTTTCTATAAGTATAATAAAAACTTATAGTATTATATCATTATTTACTTTTTAAATGATAAATAGGGAAAAAAATAAAATTACTATTCTTTATAGCTATTAATAAGTTTATTGTAATACATCAAATTATGAATACTGCATAATCTCATAGCAGTTATTTCCTTCACTTTAAACAAACTATATAAATAAGCTCTAGATGCTGCAGGATGATTATTCAAATTCTTACAAGCTTCACAATTACAATGTTTGTCAATTGCTCTATTATCATATTTGTATTTCGAACTTTTTAAATTGATACTTCCAAAATAAGTGTAACATTGACCATGGCGACCATTTCTTGTGGGCACAACACAGTCAAACAAGTCATAACCATTTTGAATACAGAATTTTATATCATCAGGTTTACCAACTCCCATACCATATCTAATCTTATCTTCTGGAACTAAACTTGAAAAATATTTCAACATTTCTCTTGTTTTCTTTTTGTTATCTTTTAATAATATTCCACCATATCCATATCCATCAAATCCAATATCAATTAATTTATCAGCACATTCTTCCCGAAGTTTTTTGTAATTACCTCCTTGTATAACAGCAAATAATAGAGGTCTTTTCTTTTTCGGCTTTTCAAATTTGTCATTATCAAGCTGATATCTTTTTAAAAATTCATCTTTTGCCCTTTTTGCCCATTCAACAGTTATATCAACTGATTTTTTATTTTCTTTATAAGAGGCACTTCCAATAATAGGATCATCTAAAACTATCATAATATCTGATCTAAGATTTGCTTGAATATTAATTGATTTCTCGGGAGAAAGTAATTCTTTTTTACCAGTATCAGGCATTACAAATTCCGCACCTTCTTCAGTTACTTTACCTTTGCCAGTCTGATGGATTAAAGAAAATACCTGCCATCCTCCGCTGTCTGTAATAATGGGATAATCCCATCCAATAAATTTATGAAGCTTTCCCATACGCTTAATATATTTATCCCCATGCTTTAAATGCAAGTGTAGAGTAGTGCATAAAATTTGTCTAATACCTGTTCTTTTTACATCATCTAATGAAAGCATTTTTACTGCCCCATATGTTGCATCTGGGAAAAAAGCAGGTGTTTTAAGATCCCCATGTAGTGTTTTTATTACTCCTTTACGTATATTATTTTTATTAGAACATAAACTAAACATATTTATCTTACTATATAAACAACAAAATATAAGAAATCATTCTATGAAATATACTTTTTTAACATAACATCTAGTTTAATATGATCATTTATATTCCATCCTGGTTCAGAAAAGACTTCCACCCAAGTTTCTTTTCCTATATTTGAATATATTTCACCAGGATAAACTACAATACTTTCACCTTTTTTAAATTTATAAACTTTGTATTAACGACCCCTTTTATCATATTTAAACATTTTCAAATCACCTCTTAATACCTTATAAGTTTCGGTCGTCTTTTTGTGATAATGTATAACTGAAAAATCTATTACATCTATTGCATTTCCCCAAGTACTTCCACCATCTGATGATATCTTACATTTCATTTCATAATCCCCAGCTGGAGAATTTTCTGTATCTGTATCGTATGCACAAATTATATCG
>CAZNER010000060.1:0-11846 GCA_964572065.1 uncultured Candidatus Saccharibacteria bacterium | reverse complement strand
GATATCTTTCAAAACAGATTAATTAATGTACTTAATATACTGTTTAAAAATCAAAAAATATCACTTGTAACTACTATAGATCAAGCAAACTACAGACTATTTATAGAAAAAGATCCTCTGCTTTCTAAATCATTTGAAGTCTTGAAAATCTTTGAACCAATTGAGGGTATCAGTATCTCAATTATAGAAAAACATTTACCCTTATTTCAACAAAAATACGATATTAATATAACTCAAAATTTAGCAAAGAAAGCCGTAATATTAACAGATAGATACATTCACACCCAAAAACAACCGGCAAAAGCATTAAATATAATAGATGAGACATGCAATTACAAAAAACAAAAGGATCAAAATAAAATTAAATTAAACGATTTAAAATACATAATCTCTGAAAAAACTGGAATACCAGTTGCAGAAATTAATATATCAGATATCAAGAAACTTAAACATTTAGAGGAAATCATAAATGAAAAAGTAAGAGGACAACAACACGCATTATCGAAAATTGCCAGAGTAATAAGAAGATCAAGAGCAGGCATAAAAGACCCCAAAAGACCAAATGGATCATTTCTGTTTTTAGGTCCATCAGGTGTAGGTAAAACTTATTTAGCTAAGACATTAACCGAAATTGTCTACAATGATAAAAAATCACTCGTAAGAATAGACATGAGTGAATACAATGAATCTCATAATGTACAAAGATTAGTTGGAGCACCTCCAGGTTACGTAGGATATGAAGAAGGGGGACAATTAACAAATCCAATCTGGGAAAGACCGTATAGTTTAATACTGCTTGATGAAATTGAAAAAGCTCACCCGAGAGTCTTCGATATATTCCTTCAATTAATTGATGAAGGAAGGCTTACAGATGGACAAGGAAAAACAGTTGATTTCAACAACACTATAATCATAGCTACAAGTAATATCGGTATAGATTTTATAATCAAAAACTACAAAGAAAAGAAAGAGTATGTCTTAACCGACGAATTTATCCAGAAAGAAATGATGCCAATTTTACTGAAGTATTTTAGGCCTGAATTTATCAACCGATTTGATGATATAATAACATTTAAACCACTAGATATAGATGATTTACAAGGGATTGCTCAGTTATCAATAGACGAACTTAACGAACGTCTTAAAGATAAAAATATTTCAGTTAGTTTGAAGAATGATACTTTGAAAAAATTAGCAAAGATGAATTATAATCCTAAATTTGGAGCAAGACCTCTAAAAAGATCAATAAGGGAAAATATTGAAGATTATATCGCTCATAAAATAATATTTAATGAGATAAAAAAAGGAAGCAATTTGACTTGGTAAATACTTTCTATACCCACCCTGCAAACATAAAAATGCCTAAAACTGCCATTATCAAACCTGCTATCAAATGCAATATTCTAATATTCTTATCCTTCCATTCAGATACATCTTCAACCTTACTAATACCCAAATATACTACTCCTGTAATAACTAACATTGGAAGTACAAATATCAAATTGTATAAGAACAAATGCGGTATAGATTCAACGATCTCTGAAAATGACAACATTCCTCCTAATATCACATAAGGACCAATTGTACATGGCAAAAGAAATATTGTTACAAAAAAACCTATACCAAATGCACCTATAGGAGATGTAATTCCGGATATTATTTTCTTCACTTTAGGCCTCATGAATAAAGGCATCTCAGTTCCTACACTTCCAGGTTTATATTTAATGTAATCCTTAATCTGAAGTAATCCCAGTAATAAAGCTACGATGCCTAATAATTTATATAAAATTAAACGCATACTAGTTATTGCTTGAATCAATTTAAAGAATCTTATTATTATTAAGCCATATATCATATACATTATAAAAACAGAAACAGTAAAAGCTAAACCTGCCAAGATAATATTCTTTTTATCATTTGGATTATATGAAATGATAGCTATTAACATCATAGTTAAAACAGCCAATGCGCATGGATTTACTGCATCTACAGCAGCTAGAGATATGGTTCTAGCAAAACTAATTTTTGATTGTTCACTATTGGAATCTATATATAAATTTGCATCCTCATTTTCACTTTCTATCTCAACACCTTTAACCGATTCTCCATTCCACTGAAGCACCCACCCATTAATATTCACAGCATTATCAAATGTTACTTCAGATCCTGAAAACGCTACACTTTCAGCTTGAGTTAATTTTGCATTATCATTATTTATAATCTCATTTACATCATAACCTTTTAAAAAATCTATTAATAAATCCCCTCCTTCACCTGAACTTTCCTTTATAGCAATTCTATCTTTAGTCCATATTTTTGAGTAAATAGGTAATGAATCAATATCTTCTAATTCCCCTTCTGTACCATCAGGAAATAGAATCTTGTTTCCTGAACTCTTATTAAAATAACTATCAAAATCAGAGAGTATTGTTTTATCCCCTACTAAAGAGTTCTCTTTATTAAATATCACTAGAGGAATACCATATCCCGAATTACAAGTTTGATTGTATTTTTCAATTAAATGAGCATTCTGGCTTTTCTGATATATCTCATACTCTATAACATAAAGGTTAGAATATTTATTAACCCAATCGTGTAATAATACAGGATCAACATTAGCACAATGGGGACACCCTATACCTGTAAAATATACAACAAAAGTATCTTCACCACTTTGAGCTGACATAGAGACGGGTAATAATAATCCTGATACTACAATTAAAATTGAGATAATATATTTTACTAAATTACTTTTTATTACTTTCATTTGTATAAGATAATAAACAATTTAAAAGCCTAGAAATTTGTTTCTTTTTTAAAGGTTTTATTGAATACTTGATATGTAATCCTATTTTTCTTTTATCCAATAATCCCAAATTGCTTAAAACCTTAAGGTGATGAGATACCAGGTTATTTGGCAGATTGAGCTTAGAAACCAATTCACAGGCACAAGTCTCTCTTTTATCTAGCAAATTTAGTATTTTTATTCTATTTAGTTGAAGGATTTTTTTAACTCTTTTTACATTCTCTTCTAAATGTATTTTGTTCATATCTCTATAATTTCAATAAGCGTTGAAATACTATCAATATTTAATAAACATGTCAAGATATAAAAGGATAAATATAACTAATTTAACTGCTATTAGAAGGTTAAACCGGCCTTAATGTTCCAGCAAACACTTGCCATGCAAGTGCAGATTTAGCAAACAAACTTAATAATATATAGACTTTTTCTCCCCATAAATAATCTTTCCACTTACCAGCCTTTTTATACTGTAAAATCATATTTACTGCAAAAATATTAAAAAATAAGAATATAGAAAAGAATATCCAGTATACAAAAGTTGGAGCTTTAGAATTTTCATCGCCTGAACCAAATAAATATAAAGCTATCACTATCCAAGGCACTACTCCTGCAAAACAACCAACTATATAAGAAATCCAATTAACTTTTTTAGTAGTTTGATTGTGAACTTCCATTATCAGTCCACAGAATATCATAATTGCATTTATACTGAATATAAGAATCAAACCACTTAAGTCATAAACACCAACCAACATGCTTATAACTACAATCATAACAGAAGAACTGAGCGAATACTCATACCACCTTGCATAGTTTATTCCTTTTTTCAAATTCTTTCTATACCATTCATAAACACCTGGCATCGAAATAGATATATGAGCAAAAGCTGATAAAAATAAGAACAAAGCTATCATCGGTCCAATCTTGATACTCCCTATATTTTCCAGCATTGGCTCTAATTGCCTTGTTACTGCATTATATTTAAGATAATTTGTATTAACTGGTAGAAAGAAATCATTGCTCACAAATAGCATAAATACAGCCTGTATAGTATGTAATATACCCATAATGATATTAAATACTCGCATTTTCTTATATTTTTTCATTTAGATTAATTAACATTTAAAATACTTTCTGAGATATAAAATTAGTAATAACTGAAACGAAGCATGTAAGAAACCCTCCCCAGATCATATCTATAATCACAATCTTCCAAGACCAATCCTTTAAAGTTGCCATATTTGTTAATTCATAAGTTCCATAGGCAACAATACCAAGCATAAACGATTTAAAGATTAGCCTCAAAAAGGACTCGACTGAAATATCGGGATAAAATATTAGCAAAAGTATTCCAATTGAATACATAATATAGAAAAACACTATTGCTAGATAATTAACATTTTCATCAAACAAGTGTCCTATTAAAGGCTCATAAACCGTAGGAGTCATAACTCTTAGCCAAATTAAATCTATAAGAAAAATAGTTACAAGAATTATTAAAAAAATACAGAGGTATTTAAAAAATGACATTAAAATATGAAAATTATTAATTATTAACATTTTAAATGAAATCTTAGCAATAATCAAATCATTTCTTAATGAATACCTGCTTTTTTCTCTTTTAAGTAATTCCTCCAATCCTCAAAAACATCCAATATTTTTACAAATGGAGTATCAACAAGTGCAGTAAAGAAAACACTAACAAAATTATATTCTTTCCATTTCATAGAAAACCATTGACCTATTTTAGCTATAGGAATAGCTATTAAATCTAATACAAATTCAAATAAATTAGAACTTTCCTCAACAGTCATCTCCCTAGCTCTTTGTCTGACAACTAAAGCAGCAAATACAATAACAGCTATATTTATTGTATCAATGTACATTGATGTCCATGGAATACCAGCAAATTTAAATAGCATAAATATTAACAATAATGATGTTATTCCGAATATTATAAATATCAGAGTAAAAATTATATTTTTAATGAAATTCTTTTTTCTTCTCAAATCAATTTCATATACATCAATTTCATCTCTTTTATATATGACTTTCTTTACTTCACTTAAAACTCGCTTAAAATTACTCTTCTTTGGCAGTTTTATCAACGCAACAAAAATAAACATAAATAATGTTGGTACAATTATATCCATAGCCAAAGCAAATATACTAAATTTGCCATAAAACATTTTAGCTATTGGAACTTCAATGACAAATAAACTTACACTCGATGCTAAAAAAATTGATAGTGTAGAAAAAACTGCTGATCTTCTAAGTCTTCTTCTCAAAGTTGACAATCTTTTGTCATATACTTCTTTAATTAACTTCTCAAGAGAATCTAATTTCTCGAACTTACTTTTTATTGATTTAGTATCTTTTTGTACCATTGTTAATATATCTCCAATAACAAGATATACTGTATCATACTGCTCGCAAACTCCATAAAATTTCCCTGACTTGTTATACATTAGTTCTTTTTCAAAATATTTATAAATATCCTCAAGCTTTTGAGAGAAACTTTTTAAAATTACCTCTGGCTGTTCTATCCATTTGGGATAATGACATTTAATTAAATGATAAATAATAATCGGAGGATCCAAATTATATAGAGCTCTATGAACAGCTATATAAGTCTGATAAAACTTTCTCTCATCATTCATAATATTTCCTGGCTTAACTTTAATCCTCTCAAATATTCTATGGGTCATAAAATTAATTAAAGCGTTCTCAAAATATGCAGGCTTTAATATCTCTTCTATTTCACAAGCCGCTATAGACAAAATCCAGTTATAATATTGTACTTTTGATTTAATATTAATTGATAATGCATTTCTTGTCGGAACACTGTTTTGAAGAATATAAATATACTTACTTAAGACTTTTTCAACATATTTAATTCTTCTTTTAGATATTTTATCGTTTTCAAAATGCCCTTTTCTAATTAATTCAGTTACAAGAGGCTTCGCAATTTTCCCTGCTTTCAAATCTGAAATAATGCTAATTCCCGAAATCTGACTTATCATTTTCCTCCTAAGAGTTCTCTCAATCGCAAACCTTCTTATTAGATGTTCTTCTTTCCAATCAATTATCATCCTAATTTTTTCATAAAATGATGCTATTTTTGACGTAAGATCATCTACATGTATTGGAGAAACTTCAGCTTCCTTTTTATAGCTTAATATTTGAATATATTCATCAATAAATTGAGAAAATGATGGAGATAATTCCTTCTTCTCCGGTTTCTTCTTAATCTTTTCCCTCGGAGGATTTTTATCCTTTTTCGACAATTTTTTCTTCTTAACCATAATAGAGTATTTTAATAAATTTTGCTTTAAATGTTAATCATATCGAATATATTTATGATATAATATTATTTTGGAAACATTCATATTATCATCAATAAATATGATCAATAAAATCATTAAAATAGTAACATATATACCAGAAAAGGTAATTATAGGAATAATAAATATCTATCAATTTTTTCTATCAACCGATCATGCTTTCTGGTCAAACCCTAATATTTTTCGTATATGTACTTATAAACCAAGCTGCAGCGAATTTACTAAGCAGTCAATAATTAAACATGGAATAATACTCGGTTCATTAATGGGAATTAAAAGAGTTATTGATTGTAATCCTTTTTCAAAAGGAGGATACGATCCAGTTCCAAATAAGTTTACCTTGAAAAGATATCAGGGTAAAGACGCCAAACCAGCTTATAACTAATATATTAATTATCATCCTAAACTGTTTTATTTATAAAAATTAATATGGAAGCTATTATTCCTGAAACAGAACAATTTATTCAAAGAGAGAACATTAAACCGGCAGAAACTAGTCGATTAAGAAGATATACATTAAGATTAGTACTAGTTACTGCCACATCTTTTATATTTTCAGGGTGCAGCGTACCACCTGTAGATAAATATCCTACTACTCCATTTCCAACAGAACCACGTCCAACTTTAGCGTTACCTACCCAAATCCACCTAAGTGAACAGCAATCACTTCAAGATATAATTCAAGTTACTAAAATCTCTCCTCATGATAACATTGTAACCATATTTGATAAAGAAGAACTCTATGGAGCTAATTCTGTCTACTATCTAGCAACTTCTCAAGACACACCTCATTGTAAGGTATTATTTGCTGTAGGACCTAGTGAACAAGCTAACATGTTAAATAGACACCAATTTCATCAAGTAGTTTTATCTGATGAATATAATAATGCTGTTTTATTACAAAGAATAAACACAATTCTAAATGCCGCAGAACAATTATATACTAATCTTCAGGCGCTAGGCATTCCTGTCCCTTCAAATTTTGTAATCAGAATTATACCAAGCACAAATCAAGGCGAGGATTGGACTGGGAAATCTGTCCCAGATGATTTGGAATACAATATGCCTCAAGATATAGATTTTTGCACTATAGAATCTACGATTCCAATTGTAGCCTTATTTGATGGACAAGAAGAATATTTGATTGAAGTTACTATTCATGAATTATGTCACCATATTATGAATAATGCCTATTGTACTCTTTACGAAGCACTTGCCGTTGCTTTTTCATATATAAAAGGTAACTTCACTACTGAAATGAGATTCGAAAACTGGGCTGAAGTCTTTATGGAAAATCAACAAATTCCTATTGATACAAACTCATATGGAGCTTTTGGATTCTACATATGGATTTGTCAAGAAACTGGAATTGATATTGCTGATTTAGCAAACAGATTAGCAAACAGCTGGAAACAATGTGACTGTCCTACAGAAAGAGAAACAAATTCTCAAGTCTTCTTAGATGTATTGGAAGGAACATCACTTCAAGATCAATCTCTAAATCAACTCCTTGCCCATTGGTTAGCCCAGTATATTTCAAATCAAGATGTTTATTCTCCTACTTCTATTTATATCTATGAAGATGTAAAAATAGTAAATAATATAGTATCTTCTGAACCTAATGGTACAATTAATATTCCTGCAGAATCATTAAGAGTTTCTTACGCATCATTCGAATATCTAAGAATAGTTTTAGATTATGATGCTGATATCCAACAATTAATTGAAGGCGGCTTCAGGATTGCATTAAATTTTGATCCAAACGAAATAATCATCTATACACGACAAACTAATGGAGATTTAAAACAATTAAATCCAGGCGATGCAATAAAACCTTCTCAGGAACTACTTATTCTCAATACATCAGGAGGAAACTCATCTTTAGACTACAATTGGACAAATATAGGAAATTAAAATTATTTACGTTTTGCATTTGAGACAATTATAACTTAAAATATTTTCACTATTTAATAAAAACTAAACAACCATGACTAAGACTTATGATCTAATAATTATTGGAACTGGTCCAGCAGGTTACACAGCTTCGATCTATGCCTCAAGATATAAAATTAATCAACTTTTAATTGGAAAAGAAGCAGGAGGTCTTGCATCAGAAGCTCATAAAATATGCAATTTCCCAGGTGAACCTAAAATTACAGGTTTAGAACTTATAGAAAAACTCCGTAATCATATAAAATCAGAAAAAATAAAGGAGATATATGATGAAGTTATCGAAATTAAAAAAGATAAAGATAAATTTTTGATAACAACAAGAGATAACAGTATTTTAAATACCAAATACATTCTATTAGCAATAGGTACTCAAAGAAGAAAGTTAAACCTTCCAGATGAAAAAAAGTTTTTAGGCAAGGGATTATCATATTGTACTACTTGCGATGCATTATTTTTCAAAAATAAAGTTGTTGCAGTAATTGGCGGAAGTGATGCAGCAAACACATCTTCCTTATACCTATCTAAGATAGCTTTAAAAGTAATACAAATTTATAGGAAAGACAAACTTAGAGGTGATCCAACTTGGATTGAACAAGTTAAAAATAATCCTAAGATTGAAATTATTTACAACAGAAATATAGAAAAGCTTATTGGAGAGAATATTTTAGAATACATAGTTTTAGATGATAACACAAAGATAAAAATTGATGGATTATTTATTGAAATCGGCTCGGTTCCAAATTTAGCTTTAATTAAAAAATTAAAAATAAAAACAAATAGGGAAGGATACATAATTGTTGATAATGCTCAAAGAACAAATATTGAAGGAATCTGGGCAGCTGGAGATATAACTACTGGCTCAAACAGCTTTAGGCAGATAATAACAGCGTGTAGTGAAGGAGCTGTCTCTATAAGAGATATCTTTAAAACAATAATGAAGGAAAAATAGTAATTTGTTTTACACACCTCAAATTTATTGCTAAACTTTTATAAGTTAATATAATTGGTACTATCCAAACTATGGTTGTGAGTTCCCCAGAGGAAGAAAGATTTAAAGTTCCTGAATGGTTTGATTATCAAACATTCGAAACTGGCATATTAGATATAAGATCTAGACTAGAGATTGAAGTTAATGGTCAGTTCACTCAAGTAACTGAAGATACAGTAACTAAATCAACTGATACTTATAGCTTTCAAACAAAAACAGGTGAAAGGATAACTGGTGTATATTTAGGTGACTTATACTCATCAATCCTTAACGAAATATCATCTTTATTAGTAAGCTGTATAGATTTTGAAACAGCAAATAAAACATCAGTTAGCTTTTTAAGTTTAATTAAAGCAATAAACCAAAAAATTCTTACAAAAACTAAAGGTGACTTTTTCGTTAATGTTTTAGATGATATTTGTACTACCTATACTAATAAAAAGCTAGACCATTCTGGTCAAGAATCACAACCAGGATTCAGAGAATTATTAATTTCTGCTATAGAAAGCAGGACAATACCCAAAGGAACTGTCTAAGATAACATGACTCATAAAAATCCTTTTTCTTACTTGCAAAGCTGAATTAAAGTTATATCTGAAACAATCACCCAAATTAGACCTCCAACATGGGAATCTGATATATTTTCACTAGATTTATCTCCATTATCATATTCAAGCCCTACAAGAGTAATAATGGCTGTCTTAAGAGCCCACCAGATTCATACTCCTATGATTTTATATGAAAACGCTCACCCAGGGGCTGTAACCAAGGGAATAAAACAAGGCACCCATAATATACAAATCCTTGATTCAGATTATGTGGAAGGCTGTACTCAATGGAATACATTTCTCGATAAAGCAAAAAACGGTACATTACACCCGACTGAGTTTGTCCAAGTTGTAAATATATTAGCAAGAACTAGAAGATATTCACTTCAAGAAATTTTAAGAATCACATTAAACTCTCTTTATGCAAGCTTTGGTAATTTAGAATATAAAATTAGAGAAGGAATCCAAGTTAATGCAGTTAAATTAATATTAGCCAGTTCATATCTTATTTCTAGTACCTTAAAGCTAACATATAATGCTGTATTCGGTAATGCTGATAACTATTATGCTTGGGAAATACCAGGTAAATTTATAGATAGAATATAGATATTATTACTCTAGTTAGCCTTTATGATATCTTCTTTTATAATAAATGGATATATACTATATATAGTATATATTGATAACATATAATCATTATGCTATTATCAATCAATTACAAACGATATTTAATGAGCAAAATTCACAATATTGGTATATACGGCACAGGAGCAATGGGAATTGCTCTAGCAAGAAACTTCGCAAGAAATAATTATAAAGTTGCTGTTTCAAATAGAACAACAAAGAAAGGGTATCTTGCATTAAAAAGTATAAAAAAATATAAAGAATCAAAAAATATCTCGTACAAAGAAACATTAGAAGAATTAGTTGAAGAAGTTAAAGGTCCAATTATACTCCTTGTTAAATCAGGCGACCCCCAAGAGGATTTAATCAACGCAACTTCAACAACACCTATAGATGATGTTATATTCAACGGAAGCGAATCAATTAGTATTAATGGTAAATTAACTATGATGAAACCATTAATAGAACTAGTCAATAAAGAACACATAATCATAGATGCAGGCAACTCACACCCTTATACAACATCAATTCGTGACTTAAAACTTTCTAAAAAAAATATTAAATTTCTAGGTATGGGAGTTAGTGGAGGAGAAATGGGAGCATTAAAAGGTCCTTCATTAATGCCGGGTGGAGCATACTCAACCTATAAGGAAATAGAAAAAATATTACAAAAAGTAGCTGCTAAAAAAAATAATGTAATATGTTGTAACTGGATGGGACCAGCAGGTGCAGGTCATTTTGTTAAAACAATCCATAATGGAATTGAGTATGCAATCATGCAGGCTATAGCAGAAGCATACTGGATGTTAAGAAATGCTTTAAATTTAAGAAATGATGAGATTGAGAAATTTTTTAAGGACTGTAATAAAGGGATTTTTAGAAGCTACCTTCTTGAAATATCTTCTCATATTTTTAGCAAACGTAATTCTAAAAGTGATAAATTTATAATTGATGAAATCCAAGATATAGCCGGAGCTAAAGGAACTGGAAAATGGACAACACAGATAGCTGGTGATCTTGGGATAGGTGCCGGAGCAATTTATTCCGCACTTGAATCAAGACAAATTTCAAATAAGAAAATCGAAAGGAATGAATTATCAAAAATAAACAAGACTAAAAAAAGCATCATCCATCTGAATAATGAAAAAATTATCCAACAGACTAAAGATGCCTTATTTAGTAATATAATAATATCATATATACAAGGATTTCAAATTCTTCTATCTGGTTCGAATCAAAAAATATATACCGCTCCACATATGCAAAATACAAAAAATTTATATAATTATAAAAAAGAAGACCTATTAAAAGAATTAAATCTCTCTAATATTGCAAATGTATGGAAATCAGGATGTATTATAAGATCAAATCTACTATATACAATAGATAAAATTTTTAAAGAAGAAAAAACAAAAAATCTTATTTTAAGTAAAATATTAAACAATTTAATACAAAAATATTATAAAGGTTGGAAAAATGCAATATTATTTGCTATTAAAAATAATATTCCTTATCAACTCACCTCATCTTCTTTTAATTATTATAATACTCTTACAAGTAATAATCTTATGCTTAATTTAAAT
>CAZNER010000059.1:0-11872 GCA_964572065.1 uncultured Candidatus Saccharibacteria bacterium | reverse complement strand
AGTTATTCTATAGATTCAATAATTTTTTATTTAAAAGATCCTTTAGGATTAATTGATACAAAAATATATTATGATTTTGATAAAAGAAGTTCTTTCATCATTTCAAATGAGAGTTGTATTGTTCAGAGTATTTTAAAGAATAAGAAGACTAACATTGAGGGTAAATATTATCTATCTCGAGATCCAAGTGAGGAATTTTTTTCAATCAGAGAGTATCAATTTGGTGATCAGATTAGTAGAATTCATTGGAAAACTACTGCAAAAACAAGAAAATTGATGACCAGAGTTCCGGAAAGGAGACTGGTTGGGCTTGGTGATTCAAAAATAGTTATAAATCTTTATACACCTTATTTAAAAAATGTAGATTATTCAAATGTTATTTCAAATTTTTTAGATAGTGTTATAAGTTCTATAAGAAGTAGTTTAAAGGATACTAAGTTAAAAGTAGATTTGTATATAAATGGAGAAGAAGATGTTTATATAGATGATGTAAATAAATATAATCTAGATAAATTGCCTTTTATTCTTCTAAAGGACTGTAAATGTCAAGATAATAAGAATCTTTCTGATTATATACAAGAGAAAAATTTGGACAAGACTGTTATATATACTTTATCAGTAGATCTATCATTCCTTGATAGTGAAGAATCGTATATTTATCGAATATCAAAAGATGATTTTCTTTTGTTAAAATCTAGAATTCAAAAGCACTTGTTTTCTACTAAAGAAAACATATATGGAGTAAGTTGGAATGAGCTTTTGGAAATTATGAATATAGTAAGAAAAGCCAAAGAGGCTTATTATTTTGAGAAATTTAAGAATTTGGTGAAAAGTAATGAAACTATGCTTAAAGGTCTAAAATATATAAGTTTGAATGAAGTTATATGAAGATTCTTAAGGACACAAATACAAAATTTACTTTAACATTTTTCATAGTATCGGTTTTATTCATATCAATTATTAGTATATCTGAATTAGAACAGATTGATATAGAAAGTAAGTTCAGTCTAGTCTTTATGTTTATCGGTGTTTTAATAGGTGGTTATCTATCTTTTATGTTTTCATATTTAATAATTAAAAAGCTGGGATTTAAGATCCTTTTATTATTTTTAATAGCTTTTATTTCATCAATTTACTTGGTTTTTGGAAAGGAAATTTTTATTAGTCTAATATATAATTTATTTAGTCAAAAGTTTATAGGGAATATTGAACCTGTATTATATACAAATGAATTAATTCTTCCGTTAATTAACGGCTTCATAAAAGGTTTAGCTTCAATGTTCTTCTCTTTTCTTATAATTCACAAAACTCAAAGTATAAATCTTCTTATTTTTTTCTTTCTATACATATTTATTGATCAAAGTATAATTTTTCAAGATAATAAATTCTTTACTTATATTGTTTGTGTGATTTTTTGTATTATTTATCTTATTATTTGTTTAGTTTATTTTATACAGAAACATTCGGTATTTAAGGGCATTAGTCATAGGAGAAAAAAGATTTTTCTACAAACGTTTGCTTTTATATTTTTTTGTATGTTATTTATTCTTTCATTTTGGTTTTCCTACAAAGCTGGTGGAAATTTTAATCATTATATTAGAGATATAAATGATATAAGAGTTGAACAACAAAAGGAGGAGTATAATCAGAATGGAGATCCTCTAGATTATAGATCAGATTTAGATTTTGAATCAAGAGAAGGGGGATTAGTACCACAAATAGTCGGTTTTTATAGGTCAGAGAGTCCATATTATCTTAAGACTGATGTATATAATGTTTATATGGATGCTGATGGTTTATGGGTTACTTCATGTATTAATGACAGCTATTTTTATGAAGATTATTTTTATGAGGAGTTTTATGATGAGTATGGGGAATATTGGATAGGATTTTATCTTCTAATTGAGGAGAATAAAAAGGATATTGAAGTTGTGTATAAATATGGGAAAAATAAAATAATTCCTAGTGTTCAGAGAGTGATTGGATTAGAAAGTTCATATAAATACTCTAATTTGTATGGATTAATAAAATCTAATGGAACTAAAAACGGAGTTGAACATATAACGTATCAATCAACAACTTTTGATTATTATGTGTTTCAGGATTATCTCTATAATAAAGAGTATTATTATAATAATTATTTTTATAATGATAAAGAATCTGATAGATATGAAGAAATAAGTGTCTTAGCTTATGAAATAACTAATGAGTATGATACTACATATAAGAAAGTTTTAGCAGTAAAGGATTACCTACAGGAGAATTATTTATATACTAAAATCCCTGGTATTACGGATTTAAAGAATCCTATTGATGATTTTATTCTTGATAAAAAGAAAGGATTTTGCTCTTATTTTGCTGTATCAATGTCAACTATGCTTGATATGGTAGGTATAGAATCTAGGGTAGTAAGCGGCTATTATTCAGATTTATATATTGAAGAATTGGACGCATATGTGATACTTAGCACAGATGCCCATGCATGGGTAGAAGTATATCTGCCTGGTTATGGATGGGTGAATTTTGAACCAACAACAAGTAATTTAGATCCTGAATTAAATATATCAAAAATTGGGGGCATTAAAAATTTAAGCTTGTTAACAGAAGATCAAATTGAAGATGTTATGCAGTCAATAGATACAGAAATGTCTTTTGATGATATAGATGATTTAGAGGAGGGGATTTCATATGAAGAATATAAAAAGAAATTGGAAGAGGCAAATAGAAAAAAAGAAGAGGAAGATAAAAAAAAGGAGGAAGAGAAGAAACAAAGAGAATATGAAGAGTCGAAGGAAGAATTTAACAAGAAGATAAAGAAGGCATTAAAGATTTTGTTAATTATTTTATTACCAATAATAAGCAGTATTATTATTTTTATAGCTAGTAGATATTTATATAAGAGAATTAAATATAAAGAATTTTATAGAGATTTAAAAAATAAAAAAATAGTTCGAAAGATTATTTTAAAAACCAAAAAGCTATTAATTAGAAATTTAGATTTAGATGAAGAAATAGTAATGCTGAATAATAATTCTATTATTAAGCTTATAGATAAGAAGGATTTTGATATAAATGCGTTAAAAAGGATATTTATGAAGTCTGATAAGATATTGTATTCCAAAAAGTATAAAGATAAAGATATGTTACAGTTAAAACAAGAATTTAATAGTTTTAAAAAAATTTTAAAAAGATAACTATTTTGGACAAGTTAGATATATTTTTAGAAGTTTTTTTCCTACGACAAATGTTTTGAAACAAGCTTAGTCATTTCAAACATATTCACTTTCTCCTGCCCATCGAAGACTTTTTTCAGCTTTTCATCTGCAACTATTGTCCTTCTGTCATTTTCATCCTGTAGATTATTCTCTTTGATATAAACCCATAGCGCTTTGGTAATTGGCATTGGACCTGGTCCGATGTATCTTCTAGTTCAGGTGAGAGTTTCATAGGTTTTGAAAGTCCACCTTGAGCTTTCTGCTGATATTGTAAGGTATGATCGTAGGCATTAATAAATACGAAAATGATCTGGAGGTCGATGTAACAAAAGCGAGACATAAATCTGCTCATAGAGTAAAACATGATGAGATAACACAATCTGTCCTTAGACCTATAATCCCTATAACAATAGATTTTGCATTTTCTTTTTTAAAAAGTGAAGAAATGTTGGAAGTTACTCCACATTTTTTGAGATTACGTAAAGTGTATCTTACTAATAATCAGAGGAAATGGGCAAGAAGGCATGTTTTAAGTGATTATGCAAAAGAGCAGCTCAATTTGAAAAAATAAGGATTTCCTTAAATTACAAATAACGTCTTGAAAGGACTAATAGTAATTAGTTCTAGATTATTAACAGATGCTAAACAAAGATAAAACAACATTCTTGTTTAATGGTATATCCGTTTTTCAACAAGATAATAGGTAATCAAATACTACTCCATCCTGCTAAAAACAAGAATGTCTTGACACAGCCTGTTTATGGTAGATAAAGGGAATGATACGTTAGTATATTCTTTAATTACCGATACATAGATCTCTTAAAAACTTAGTTTTCAAGAAGTTCAATTTTTGCTGCTCTTGGTCCTTTTTCAGTTTGTTCAATCTCGAATTTGACCTTATCACCGACACGTAATTTTCTCTCGGCTAAATCTCCTTCCAGAGAAGTTTCATGATAGAAGATATCTTGATCAGCATCTTCCTGATTTATGAAGCCGAATCCTTTGCCAGTAACAGTTTTTACTGTTCCACTTGCCATAATATTGTGGTAATAAAAATTAAAATAGGGAAATTACTAGAAATAATACTTTACAGACTACTTAGTTCACTTCCAAAAACAAGTTATTGTATCATATATAAATAAATAAAGTCAATAAATTTATTTTGTTAAAGTAATTAAAAGTTTTGTCTTAATTAAGGGTGAACAGAATAGAGTTTGTGTTAGTGAAGATGTTTATGTTGCTAAAGGCATATGTTTTTCTGAGGGCGAAGAGTAGGTTGATTATAAGTCGCTTAAAAAAAGAGATTGCATTTACATCGATTACAAAGCTACTTATAGATAAAGGGTTTCTCAAATTTAATTCTCAGATTGACCTCTAGTTATAAGATTATTTCCTAGTCAAAGTATTTATGATTAGTAATATTTATTTTCATATGATATAATATATAAATTAGTTGAATTATATCCTCTTTGTTTATCCAAAAGATTTTTCAAGCGAGTTATTTTTTCCTCTAATATATTTTATATTTATAATTTTTTATTGTAATGAAAGATTACCAATTATGTGTATCCGAGCTTTCTTGGAATACCACTGAACGTAAACTTGAAACCATCTTTTCTATTATTGGAGAAGTTAAAAATGTTACACTCATAAGAAATAGTATTTCGGGTGAATCACTCGGGAAAGCTTTTATATCTATGGGGAAGGAGTCTGATGTAAAGACTGCTGTACAGGTTCTCGATCGTAAAGAGGTTAATGGAAGAAGGATTAGGGTATCTATGATGTCTTTGAGTGATAAAAGCTTCACAAAAGCAATTCTTTTAAACGCTTAGTTTCCTCTAAATAGCATCGCTATAGAGTAGTATTTTATTATTTCTATTATTGGGAATATTGTTGATATCAACTACTTATGTTGTTAGTAAAAATTTTAAAAAAGGAGACAGGAACTATTGAATAGGATATCAAATAGATAACTTTGGTAGATAAAGTGGGGATTCATTCTAATTTATTAATTATTATCCAAACGCTGATTATGTTATAATGTATAAACATGTCCTGTATATTCAAATAGTGATATTTTAATTATCCAGTTTTAGTTTATTTATTATTTATAAGATAGTCAAAAAGTATATATACAAAGTAGTCAAGAGTTTTGTTCTTATTAAAGATGAACAAAATCAGAAGCCTTCAATTAGTGAAGATGTTGAAAATGACAAAGGAACATGTTTTTCTAAAGGTGAAGATTATGTTGATTACGAATCAACTAAGGAAGGAATTAGATTTACCAACATTACAGAAGTATTGATTAATGAAGGATTTTTAAGGTTGGTGTCACAAAAGGAATTCTAATATTATATAATTTCCATGGCTATAGATAGTTAAGTTGAAGTAATATTTATTTCTGCTTAGATTTTTCTTTTATAAATATGTAGTGGCTATTGTGAGTGTTTGGAAATGGTGGAATGATTTTTAGTTTTAGAGATAATTTCTTTGCGAATTTAATTAAGTCCCTTTCTTTCCAATATCTTTGTTTGATATGGGCTTTTACATCATCAATTAATTCGTCTTCCTCATTATAAACTTTTATATGCTCTAAAGAAGTTACTGTTAATGTATCTTTATCAGAGTTTATGATTTTCCAGTCTAAACAGTACTTTTTGCCGTCAATATTTTCCTCGTGGGAAAAATTGTAATCTTTTATTTTAAATTTTTCTCCTGGAGATAGACTAAAAATAATTACTCCATTTCTTTTTAATAAAGATTTTATTTTCTTTATGATAAATAAAGCCTCTTTTTCATTCATTGCCAATTGGTGAAATGTATTCCACATAGAGATGATAACATCGAATTTTTCCTTTTTTTTAAAGTTATTAAAATATCCTTTGAAAATTTTTAAAGAAGGTTTTTCTGATTTTAATTTGTTAACGAAGTATTCAACAGGTTCTACTCCAACTACTTTATATCCTTTGTCATAAAAGTATTTGGCATGTCTACCGCTTCCACAACCTACATCAAGTAATTTACCATTTTTAGGCAGGTATTTTTCAATAAGATTACATTCATATTCAGTATAATCTTTCTTTATCCATTTTTTATATATTTTATCGTAGTATTTTGCCGTATTGTTCTCACTGTATTTCATATTATTCATTTTTATATATAAAGGATTGATAATAAATATATAGTTATTTAATTCAAATTATAATAGAATTACTAAATATAGGAAAGAATTATGTAGTATTATAAGTTTGAACAGAAGGATATTTTTTGTTATAAAGTGATTACATTTAATTTTTTATTACTTGATATGAGAACTATATTGGTTACAGGTGGGGCTGGTTTTATAGGCTCTCATCTTTGCGAAAGTTTGATAAAAAGGGGCGATGAAGTTTTGTGTCTGGATAATTTTTTTACCGGTCAAAAGCGAAATATATACAAGCTTATGAAGAATAAAAGGTTTGAGGTTGTTAGACATGACATTGTCAAATCGATTTTAATAGAAATCGATGAGATTTATCATCTTGCTTGTCCTGCCTCTCCTGTACATTATCAACATAATCCTATCAAAACAATTAAAACAAATGTTCTTGGTACGATGAATATGCTTGGAATGGCAAAAAGAGTAAAGGCGAAGATTCTTTTTTCTTCTACTTCAGAGGTTTATGGAGATCCATCTGAGCACCCGCAAAAGGAGACTTACTGGGGTAATGTTAATCCAATTGGAATTAGATCTTGTTATGATGAAGGCAAAAGGTGTGCTGAAACACTATGTTTCGATTATCACAGACAAAATGGCGTGGATGTTAGAGTGATTAGGATTTTCAATACTTACGGACCCAATATGCTAGTTAATGATGGCAGAGTAGTTTCAAATTTTATAGTACAAGCTTTGAAAAATGAGAATATAACTGTTTACGGTGATGGTTCACAAACAAGGTCATTTCAGTATGTAAGTGATTTAGTTGAAGGTATGGTTAAGATGATGGATGCTGAATATATTGGACCCATAAACATAGGTAATCCGGAAGAATTAACTATAAAGGAACTTGCTGAATTGATTTTAGGATTAATCCCATCCAGTAAGAGTAAAATAGTATATAAGGAATTACCAAAAGATGATCCTAAAAAGAGGAAACCTGATATATCATTAGCTAGAAGTAAATTAAAATGGGAACCTAAGGTATGCATAGAAGAAGGATTAAAGAAAACAATTAAATATTTTAAAAAAGTTATTTAAATTGTTTCAAAAGACTCCAAGATTTTTTTCAAATCTGAATATTCATCTCTTAATTCATCAAGGCTTGATTCAGTATCATCAAGATTATGTCCAAAGCCTAACTCTCCATATTGGCTATATGAATTTTCTACTGTAAAGAATAAAGATCTGCTTTCCGGTTCAGACATATCGATAGCCATTAAATCTGTGTAACATTCGGCGATGTACATATTAACATCAGATTTATCTAAATAATTAAAAGTAAATAAAGTTTTCTGATTTGATTGATATTCGCATCCGCAGTCGCCTAGTTGGCATAAAGGCGTTATTCGATATTGATTTGAATTACTATCCATAAATATCACTTGATATTGTAGACCTCCTGAATCCTTTGTTTCTTCATAAGACCAACTTTCTGGTATCATCGCTTTATATCCCATGTGAGTTAGTTCAATCTCCTGCCATCCTTCATAAAGGTCATTGTTTTGAATTGTATCACTATTATTGCCATTTATATTATCATCGCTATTACTATCATCGTCGGTATCATTAGCAATACTTGTATTATCTTCGGACTCATTATCATCTAAATCAGATTCTGTATCTATATTATTATTTACTTGAGTTTCACCATGTTTTTCACCAAGCATATAAGCCCCGATACTTGTAAGACTAATTAATAATAAAATACCAATAACTATTGAGAAAATAATGAGTGGTTTCTTTTTATCTTTAGTGTGTTTTTGTATAGGCTGTTGTGCAGCTGTATCATTTGTTTCTTGATTAATGCTATTCTTTAAAGGTGTACTACTCTGCATGATTTAGATTTAAAAATTAATATATCCTTAATAATATAACAGTATTTTAAAGAAAAAGTAACATGTAATTAATAATATACCTTTTTTAAATAGTAAGTAATTTTTAATTAATTTGATATGACTAAAAGGTTGTGCTAATCTAAAAGAGGTATATCTGTTAAATTTATATGTTTGAGTATATGAAACTGCTTAAGAAACTATTGGTAATAATTATAATTATAATAGGTGTTTTTTTATATAATAAAGAAGTAAATGCAGCTTCGACTATATATGTAAATAGCAGTACCGGAAGTGATACTGGAGATGGATCTTTAGGAAGCCCATATAAAACATTTTATAAAGCTTATACAGAATCAGTCTCAGGAGATACTATAAACCTTACAGGGACTTTTACTTGGACAGATGCTGACGAGTCAGGAGATGTTATTTCTTCTGGATATATTCTTGAAAAAGATTTAACTATTGTAGGACAAGGTACTGATGAAACAATAATTCAAGCACATGAATCACCTAATACTGCTGATAGGTCAGTTTTTACAATTAATGAATTTCTTGCAGAAATTGCGTTTGAGGATTTGACTATTAGGAATGGTGTTGCGAGTGCAGAAGGAAGTGGTGGAGGATTAAGTATTGCAGGTTATGTGACATTGACTATTACAAATGTTAGACTTACTGCAAATTATTATAACTCAACAAATGTTCGGGGTGCAGGAGCTATTTATGCAGATACTAATTCTTATTTATATATATATCAATCTACTATAGATGATAATCACTTTAATGGTGTTACCGCGGGAAGTGCTGGAATTTATATGTATCAAAATGTTGACTTGGAAATTCTAAACTCAACATTTACTAATAATGAAGCAGTTTGTAGTGATCCTGATTCACATATGGCTGCTGGAGCGTTATACACTTATCGTTTTGGTAGTGCAGAGATTACGAATTCAACATTTGCAAATAATCATACGAATTCATTTCCAGGAGTAATGTATATCTATTATAGAGATTGGGTAGATATAACTAATTGTACAATAGTTAATAATACCGCCGGTAGATTAGCTGGAGGTATATATTATACTTCCTTGGATTCTAGTCTGGATATAAACTTTAAAAATAGTATAATTGCTGATAATACGGCAGGAGGGTCGCCTAATGATGTCTATATAACTGATGGTACTCCGTCAGGTGCTTTGAAGACATATGGATATAATATAGTTGAGTATAGTGAGGGTATGATATTTGATGGAACAGGCGATATTACCGGGAATCAGGAAAATTTAAATATAGCAGGTGAACTTGCTGATAATCTAACACTAAACGGAACACAAACTCTTGCATTACTCGAAGATAGTATAGCTATCAATGCTGGTGATCCAGATAATATAAAGAATGATAGGATAGATATTCCAACGGAAGATCAAAGAGGATCTAGTAGAAACGGCGTTACTGATATAGGTGCATATGAGTATGGAGGAACTTTTTCGGCAGAACACACATTGACGTATACTGCTTCAGAGCATGGAAGTATTGATGGAACTACACCACAGACAGTTTCTCATGGGGAAGATGGGACTACTGTAACAGCTGTTCCAGACACAGGGTGTTCATTTAATTCGTGGAGTGATGGAGTTGAGACAGCAGAGAGAACGGATAGTAGTGTTACGGAGGATATTTCAGTTACTGCAAATTTCAATATTAATCAATATACACTTACTTATTCAGCTGGAGAAAACGGCTCAATTTCAGGAAGTACTTCACAAACAGTGGATTATGGCTCAGATGGTAGTTTAGTTGAAGCAATACCTGATGATAGTTACAAATTCATAGAATGGAGTGATGGATCAACTGAAAATCCGAGAATAGATGAAAATGTAACTAGTAATTTAAATATAAGTGCAGTATTTGATCTAGATACATATACGATTGAGAATATTCCAGATGGATTGGAGTTAGAAGCAATTGAATCAGAATATGATCTAGAAGAAGGAATCCCTTATGGTACAGAAACAATTATTCGTATTAAAAATGAAGAAGGGGAAGTAATAGCAGATGTTGTAGTAACATTTGATCAGAATATTGACTGGTCTGAAATTAGTGCAGGAATAGATATCAATTCAGGCAAGTCTTTTGTCCATGGTTTAGATAATGAGTTTTTCATATATATACCAGCAGTATCTGGCAGAGATTCGATATTAATATGTCCAAATGCGACCTCATTATCAGATATAAATTCTGAGTGTACAGGAGGATATTTCTTATCAGTTAATTCAGAGGATGTTGAATCAGTGACTATTAATAATGTCGGATACTGGAAGGTATCGAATCTAACAGGCACAGGAGGAATGACTTATGAATCAGATGGTTTAGCAGAGAGTGGAAGATCGATGTTAATATTCATAATAAGTGGATTTTTATTGCTTATATTATTCTTATTTAGGTTTAGAGACTTGGGTATTAAAAGTGATTCGAAAAAAGAGAATAGGATTTTTTATGAGAGGATTTAGTTTCATTAATTATTACAGTAACAGTAAAAGGCAAGGGATTTAGGTTAGTTAAATAAATATTAATATTCTAAAGAAGAATTATTATTAATGTACCAAGCCCGACTCCTAAGACTAATCCTTTAAAAATATTTATTATTCCAGCTTTTTGTGCTTTCTTTCCAGTATTTACAATCTTCTTGTGAGAGTAACGGAGGAAAGTATAAGAGTATTTACCTTTATATTCAAGGTAACCTAGGTACATAACTAAAATACCCGATAGGGAGATAGAGAAAGATAATGCTATAAGAGATAAATCATTTCTACTAATAAGAAATGATACTAAAATAGTTGATGAAATTATAAATAGGTATATCCATAATTTAGCTTTTTTGATTTTGGTATATCTTTTTTTATATTTATTCATGTTTTTTTTGAACGAATGTTTTTTATTAAGTTAATTATATCAAATATTTAGATTAAATGGATTGCAATGTAAACTAGATAAATTAGGATTGTATTGAAAGAAATAAATTAATTAAGAATAGAATAATTTTGTATTCTATGTAAATTAATGTTTACTATAATCTAAAAATATGTTTAAATTATACATTTATATATATATGATATATTGAAGGTTTAATCTAAATTAATACTATTAATTTGAGAGCATTAACGTTAAATTTACAATGTGGAATGAAATTAAAGAATTTATTGAGATATATAAATTCAAAATCTCGAGAGATCGACCTGTTTTGTTTTCAAGAAGTTGCTGGTGGATATCGTTTTAAATTACAATATCAAAAATCGGATTTTAATCAAGGTAATTATGATAATATAGATCTTTTCAATGAAATAAAAGAGTCGCTAATCCAAACACATAAGGGATTTTTAACTAAATCTTATTCTGATGAGTCTGGATGCAGCTACGTTGGTAATGCAACTTTTATAAGAAGAGAAATACAATTAAAAGAATTTGATAATTTATTTATGGGAGAAGATGCTGTAATTGATATATTAGTAGAGGACCATTCAAAAGTAAGATATAATGCACAAATTCTAAAACTGTCTAAAAATCAGAGAGAATTTACATTAGTAAATACTCATATGCTTAAATATGTTGCGGATAAACAACTTGCT
>CAZNER010000058.1:0-12023 GCA_964572065.1 uncultured Candidatus Saccharibacteria bacterium | reverse complement strand
CTTTTATCTTTTCATGCCTAATATTTATATACCCAAAAAATATTAAGGCACAAATTCCGGATGCAACCTTTTCATTCGATCCAGCTTTTTCAACATTCACTCAAGAAACCGATTCTGTTATAAATATAAAAATTAACACTGGATCTAATACTTCTAATGCTGCAGATATAATAATTAATTATAATCCCGAAGAAATCGAAATAATTCAAGTATCATCAGGAAGTGCCTACGAGTCTTATGATGGTAATATAGTTGATTCATCAACAGGTAAAATCCGCCTTACAGGATTCTCTACTACAGGAATATTAAGTGGTACAAGAACCTTTGGGACTATAAAATTTAGATCCAAGCACGGAATAACACAAACATCACTTTCTATAGAATTTAGCGGGATTGGTGATACCTTCGACAGTAATATTGCAGATAGAAATACAAGTACAGATATATTGGGTCTAGTTACTGATGGCACATATAGCTTTGTTCCCGCAGAAGAACCTACACCTCCAACCCCAGAAGAACCTACGGAAGAGGACATAACTAATCCTTACATAGAATTCGTCAGCCCTCAAAATTATGATACAGATATACCATCAGACTCAAACATTATATTTAAAATTTCAGACGATGATTCTGGTGTTAATATAGAATCCATTATTGTATATGTAAACGGTGATGAATACTCTTATATTAACGGATCTAATTTCAGTTATGAAGGTGACTCAAGTTGTTATACTATTATAATAACCCCTTACGAAAAATTCGAAACGGACGAACCAGTAATAATTATAATAAAAGGATCTGATAATGAAGGAAATGCTATACAAAAAACACTTCTATTTAACGTACCCCCTGAGGCAACAAACTGTTTTTATGAAATTCAAGATAAATTAGACGAACTTGATGATTGTAAGGAAAAACTATCAGAATGTTTAAACAAATTAGATAGTAAAGGAATATCACTTGAAGCTAATGAGGGCACTATATCTTCCAGATTAGGAATAGATATATACGGATTCTTTTCAATATTAGCGTTATTAATCTTAATCATTCATCCTTATTGGAGAAACCCTAATAATTCGGACACTTTTAATAAGCTATTTATGTCCGATATATTTAACATAATGATATTTGTATTAGGATTTATCTTAGCGATCATTGGAGTAATTGACTTATGGATAATACTAAGTATAGCCACTCTTATTTTATATTTAATAGCTATTCTTCTTACAATATTGAGATGTAAGAGAAAAAACAACAACTTAGAGTAATTATTGATATTACTCCCCTTCCTTTCTTCTTTTTTCTAGTTCTCTAAACCTTGCTTGTTCTTTTACAAAATACAACTCCATTTGTCCTGTCGGTCCATTTCTATGTTTCGCAATTATTAAATCAGCTATACCTTTTCTTTCAGTATCTTTATTATAAATTTCTTCTCTATGAATAAACATAACCACATCAGCATCCTGTTCTATTGAACCAGACTCTCTTAAATCAGAAAGCTGAGGGATCTTAATCGTTCTTGACTCCACAGCCCTGGAAAGCTGAGACAGAGCAAGAACAGGTATATCCAATTCTCTAGCTAAATTTTTTAAAAACATGGAGATCTCAGACACTTCCTGTACCCTATTATCTCTAGACCTACCTTGCATTAACTGTAAATAATCAACAACAAGCATATCTAAGTTATATTCAGCCATCATCCTTCTTGCTTTTGTCCTCATTTCCATAATATGAAGACCCGGCGTGTCATCAATATATAATCCAGATTCTGATAAAACTCCCATCGCATCGGCTAATCTCTCAAAAGCCTCATCAGGCAACTTACCCATACGCAAATCCCACAGATTTGCATTTACCTGCATAGCTAAAATCCTATCCATTAACTGCATATTAGACATCTCAAGAGAAAAAAAACCTACATTTTTCTTTTCCCTAGTAGCTATATGCCTGGCAATATCTAAGGCTAAAGCCGTTTTTCCAACAGAAGGTCTTGCAGCCAAAATTATTAAATCACTTCCCTGAAATCCTCCCAAAATAGAATCAAGCAATTTATATCCAGATTTTATTCCTGTTACCTTATCAGAATGTTTATCGGCTTCTTCGGCTCTTTCATATGCTTTCTCTAATAACTTTGATATGTGAACAAAATCTCTATCAATACTTTCCTCTGTAACTTCAAATAATTTCTGCTCCGCACTATCCATAAGCTTATCCAATGTCTCGCCTTCATCAAAGGCTATTTCATTTAAGAATGAAGATACACTTATCAGACCGCGCCTCACACTTTTTTCTTTTACTATTTTTGCGTATTCCTCTATATGGTAAGCGCTTGGGACACTACTTACTAATTCAGATATATAACTTACTCCGCCTATTTTTTTTAATTGCTTATTCTTTTTCAATCTATTAGTTAGAGTTAGAACATCTATAGAATCTCTCTGCTCAAACAATTCAACAATATTTTCATATATTATTGAATGCTTTGGATTATAGAAATGTTGAGGTTTAAGAAAATCTACTATTTTTATTATAGCTTCTTCGTCTAATAATATTGCACCTAGGACAGCTTTTTCAGCTTCCATACTTTGCGGAGGTAATTTAATATCTGACATATCAAATTATATAATTATTAAAAATAAATATTTTAAATCTTACTTTTCTATTACAACAATATTTATCGGTATATCTTCACCCTCGAAATCACTACTCTTTACAATCAAACTACTTTCCTTATCAAAACCCTTAACACCTAATGAATTTGTAAATTTAGTAAGGACTTCTTTGCTATAATCCATAGGTATAACTATCTGTGGATCAATCTTATTAACAAGGTCAGTCAATTTAGAAAGTTTCATTTTCAGATTATCGGCCAAGGATACAAACAATATATTCACTATGCCCATCTCATCCAATATATTCCCTTTAACTGAAGCTACCTCTCCGTCAATAAATCCAAGAGTTATACCTTCAACATCTATCATATAAATATCGGCATTTATTTGGCTACCTTTATTATTCGATACATATCCATAAACTAATATCTCCTTTACCTCATACTCTCCAGGAGTATTTATTATATAGTGATTATTTTCTGACACCTTATTACCATGAGTTAGGAGTACGATATCAGGTTTAACTCTTTTCAAATTAATCTTCGCACCAGCATTTTTTGGATTTGTTACTAACTTAGCTTTCTTTGTTTTTAAAAGGAAACATGAATTTCCATAATATTTAATCTTCATATATGTGTTTTTAATAAATTAATTCTCACTATCTAATTCTAGTTCAATAGGCTCTGCATAATAAACTAACCTCTTTGTGTTTTGACCAATAGGATGGCATGTATATAAAGTTAATCTCTCCTCTCCATCCTGACTTTCAATGCTTACTTCTTCTTTATCAACTACACCATAATCGTTTATCTGATAATCGTACTCTATCTGATTCCAGTAAACAATTACATAATCCCCTATCTGAAGTTTATCTAAATTATAAAATGAAGTCGAATTTTTTACATCTTCAGGCAAAAATGCATAACCAACTCGATGACCAGTTAAAACCATATTCCCTGATCCCGGAAATCCAGTTGCTGGTCTATGCCAAACACCAAGATCTAAAACAGAATCATTAACTCCCTCAATAATAGGCATGTCAACATCAATAGCTGGAATTACAAGTCTATTTTCTTCAGGAGCATTATTATTCTCAAATTCATTATTTCCATCTGAACTTAATATTCCTTCTAACCTAGTTTCATAAGGATATACCTTATTATCTTTCTTAAATACATACTCCAATCTTGGAAAGAAAGGATACAACACTAAATATAAACCAATTAAGAAAGTCATAGCTAATAACCCCCTTAATATTATCTTTAATTTAGGTTCTTTATCAATCTTATTTCGAAAAGATTCAACAAAATTCAAAATTCCGTGGATTACAAAATTAAATATAAACCAAAATTTATACTCTTACTTCAACGTAATACTAGCATATAATACTACTATTCACAATATATTTAAAGTTATTGACATAAAGTATAAAATACGTTACTATATTTACACTTTATCAATCTAAATTAATAAAGACATGGTCAAACATAACAAAACAACTCCTAAGTGGCTAAATAAAGATATAGAAAACCTATTTAATGCAATAATTAAATTAAGAGACATAAATGAGACTGAAAAATTCTTCCGTGACTTATTAACAATCCCTGAAATTAAAACTTTTTCTATGCGATGGAAAGTAGCAAACATGCTTTTCAGTGGTTCTACATATCAAGAAATTGAAAAACAAACTGGTATGAGCAGCACAACTATTGCTAGAATTAATAGATGGTTAGAATATGGGGAAGGTGGATACAAATTACTTTTGAAAAGATTAAAAATTAGAAAAAAATGAAAAAACTTTTTTTAACATCAATCATTGCTTTAACTATTGGTTTTTTCTTAGGCGTTACTATTGGTACAATCATTGGAATAAAAATAAATAAAGAGAATACTGAGAAACAAATAATAAACTCAACAGTGATTTTAGAAAGAATAAAGGAACATTCTTTTCTAATAACACATACTGTTATAACAGAACAATCATCTGAAATAATAATAGATCAAGGATCTGCTTGGTCGAACTTCTGGTGGGGACATGAAATTACTGCAGAAGGATTAATGCAGGTAGATATAGGAGTCGATTTATCTCAATTAACTTCTGAAGATCTAACAATAAATACTTCTAATAGAACTATTAAAATAAATGTGCCTGATGCAGAAATATACAATGTAAGTCTTAATGGTGATATAGAAGTTTCAACAAAAAGTGGCATCCTCAAAAAGTTATTAGCTGAAGACGAAAATGAAGATTATAATCTTGCATTGGAAGAACTTTCTTCAAAAGCACAAGAAGCTATTGAACAAGATAGTGATATCATGCAGGAATCTAAATCCTCTACTCTCTCAACTCTTCAAGTAATACTTCATGATACAGGCTATACAATAATAGAAGAATAAATATCTTTATCAATTCTCTTTACAAACCCTAAAAATAACTTTTAATTATCTCCATTGTCGTAAATGAAGATTACTATTAATAGAAAATTATACAATTACCATATATTTGACTTTATTTTAATAAAGCACTATACTAATATTACACTTTATTAAAATAAAGTTTTAGATAACTAACTTAAACCTAAAAACAAATAAAAAATATAATACTTATAAACTGGCACCGCCGGTCTATAGATTATTATCTACTCTCATGTAGATTTTTTTACGTATCTCTAAAAAACATAATAACAAAGCGAAATATTTTTTTGTAGAGATACGGGATATAATTTAGAAGTACTAAATAATTTCGAAATATTAGTATAATAAAGATAAGTTTAACAGAACTAAATACCTACAATGAAGAAAATTATATTTTTAATGTTAAATAATATTAACTCTGTAAATACATTTAATTTTTTTTAAAAAACTGAATATTAATTATGGAAATATATAACTTACTAATAACCTAATTAAAATTATATTTGTCAAATAAAAAATTAAATATTACAATCAATGATAGAGCGTTTATTAGAATATTCGTTAATTTAATTATCCACAATATTCTAATTTTAGATTAAATAAACATAATCATGAATAAACAAATTCAACAATCAAAAAATATAAAGAATGCTAAATTATCAACTCAACCATACAAAGGAGCCCGTGATTTCTATCCTGATGATATGCGTATAAGAAATTACATATTTGATACTTGGAAAGAGGTATGCAAACGATATGGTTTTGAAGAGTACGATTTTCCTATAATTGAACCATATGAAATATTTGCAGCAAAGACCGGAGAAGAAATTGTTAGTGAACAAATGTTCACTTTAAAAGATAGAGGCGGAAGAAGGCTGGCTGTGCGTCCTGAATTAACACCTGGAACTGTTAGAATGCTTGCCCAAAGATACAATAAACTCATTAAACCAATAAAATGGTTTATGATAGGAAGTAATTGGCGAGCAGAAAAACCTCAAAAAGGAAGAGGACGCGAATTCTACCAGCTCGAGATGAATACATTCGGTTGCATGAAAGTTGAAGCCGATGTAGAGATATTCTCTGCAATGATAGATATAATGAAGGAGTTTGGAGCAAACGAAAAACAATTTAGAGTCTATTACAGTGACAGGAAATTAATCAAAGCTCTACTTCAAGACACACTAAAACTTGATAAAGAAACACAAATAAAAACAAGACGAATAATGGATAAAATGAAAAAAATCAGTAATAAAGAGTTCGAATCTCAGCTTAAAGATTTAGGATTGGAAAATGGAATGATAGATAGAATAAAATTCTTTATGAAATCAAAAGGTTCAATCTCAAATTCAACTAATTTAGTAAAAGCTATACCTCAAGATATACTAAATAAAAACAAAGGCTTTCTAACACTCAAAGAACTTCAAAAACAACTAGTAGATTATGATTTAGACAAATATTGTGAATTCGATCCATCTATTATCAGAGGTTTTGACTATAGTGACGGCATTGTATATGAAGTCTTCGATATGAATCCTTCAAATAACAGATCTATGTTTGGAGGAGAAAGATTTGATAAGCTGATTAATATCTTTGGAAATGAATACGAAATGCCTTCAACAGGTTTTGCAATGGGTGATGTAACTTTACTTGAATTCTTAAAAGGCTGGGACCTGCTCCCTGCCCTATCAACTTATACTAAGGTACTTGTAACCATTTTCAGCGAAAATACTAAAAAATATTCATTTAATATTGCAGCCAAACTTCGATCAGAGGGAATTAACACACTAACTTATCTAGAAGATAAGAAGCTTGATAAACAGTTAAAATATGCTGACAGGAAAAATATTCCTTATGTAATTATTATCGGTCCCGATGAGATGAAAAATGATACTATTCAATTAAAGGATCTCAAAGAAAAAAAACAAAAGGAAATAAAGTTAGAGGAAGCGATAAAGATACTAAGGAATAACATATAGTAATATATTAACAAATTATAGTAGATATGCTATAATTTAGGGTATTCTGAATAATAGTTAAATATGATTTCTATACCCCAGAAAACTGTATTTCTAGAAAGAATGACAATTAATTATAAATAATATATAATTCATATATAATATATTTTAACTTAAACTTGTGGTTCAAGCAAGTACACCAGATAATCAACAACTAGGAGATGGAGAAAAAGCGGAAGAAAATCTTCCAGTTGCCTGTAGTTATACTTTACCAACCCCAGACGAAGTAATATTTCAATGGCTAGAAACTATATGCATACCGATATTAAATCGTAGAGAACCACATATTGTATCAGCATCGAGAGTTAGAGAGGCTGTCAGAGAAGCAAGGGGCTTTGTTAGACCAAACCTATTTAATAGAATTACTCCTGAAGATACCCTTATCAGTTTGATTAAGTGGGCATCCCTATATGCTTTTGATGCTATATTACCTTTTGAAGAATTACCTAGAATAAGTAAAAAAATTCCAATCAGTGCTGCACATAACATCTTAGAAGTAACAGCAGAAGACGGAGAATCCGGATCAATTTATCCAGCAATATGTCCAACGCTAACACTAGAAGAAGCTATAGCATCTCTATGCATTTATGCAGATTCAGCTGAACAAATATTTCCTCAACCTAAACTACATCCGCTTTCTTTGAATGTTCTTGCAAAACTAGCCGGATGTCCTATAACTAGCCATATAAAAGATGGTGAGATGGTTATTTCCTTTATTAATGACAGAAAAAAAGTTTCGCCTCAAGCTGCATTACTTTACCAAGGTTTAAAAGCATTATCTCAAGCAAGAGAATGCATTACCTTCTCGAAAAAAGCCGAAATGGGTTCCTTACTACATGGACAGTTAATTCTTAAAGATGCCCAGATCTTTATTGATACAGGTGTAGTTTATATTAGAGCAAGAAGAGATCAAGATAGTAAATATAAAAATCCAGCTTCTACTATCACAATACCTTACGATGATATAAGTCCCAAAGGCATGGTCTTGCAAATAGGTTTACAAGAAGCTGTAGATCCAGTCAGAATGATAAGTAGATTCTTTGAAGCTTTTCTATTCTTTTTTGATGACGTACTTGGTAATGCATTAGAACGAGCATACAATGATAAAGCAAGACTATCTGCAGAAATAAGAGAAATAATAACAGGACTTGTCGCAATTGCAGAACATGACCTTAGAAATGCCAATACTGTAATTGTTGGTTCGTTTCAGTTAATTACAAAAATATCAACGGAATTACATGGAAAGTTAACAGCAAAAAATCATGTTAATCAAGAAGAAATTACCAAAAGATTATTGGAAATAATGCACCTATCTAAGTCAGGATCTGGAAATACTCAAGCAGCCAGTGTTATAACGAAAAAACTCGTTCAATATGCAAAAGCAAGAGCAGAAATTGCAGAACCAGTAACAATTACTTTACTAGATGCCATTACATCAGAAATTGAACTAATAATGGACAGCTTACGTGCAGATGAGCAAGATTTAGTTCATATAGAAGTGGTAACTGAAGAAAGTATACAAGATCCACGAACGTTCGAATTTTCAGGCAGTACCGAAGCTGGTATCGGAAATCTAGTAACAAACGCACTCAAAGTATGGAGACAAGCTCAAGATAGAAAAACAGAACTTGATAATTTGGATATTGGTATTATAGTATCACAAGTAAGAGTTGAAGGAGATCCTTACTTCTTAGTTACATTTGTTGATAATGGTCCTGGATTTGAAGGTAGAACCATAGAAAAAATTCTTAGTGGTAGTGAAGTTGAATCAACAACAGAAGGTAGTGGGATAGGATTAAGATTAATAAGAAGAATCGCTTGTTTAACTTCCCCGAGTGTACCACCCGAACAAGTTTTCCGTTTATCAAATGGTATACCCCCTGCTATCCTTAACAATCTAGCAACCGATGTTCAAGCTAAATATGAAAAATATAAAGGAGCTTGCATTTCTATAATGCTACCACAGGCAACTACTGTAAGCCCATAAAATATATCCCCAAGCCTTGCTAAATAATATTTCCATGGTATAATAACTTAGTTTTTGAGCTAATATCATTATGAAAAAGAAAATACACCCAAAATATTATAAAAATACTGTTGTAACTTGTGCATGCGGGAACACATTTACTACTGGATCAACAGTACAATCTATAAATGTAGAGCTTTGTTCTAAATGCCATCCCTTCTATACAGGTAAACAAAAATTAGTAGATACTGAAAACCTAGTAAAGAAATTTAAAGCAAAGAAAAAAGCCGCACAAAAAGCTAAAGTAATAAATAAAAAGAAAAAACAGGCAAAAAGAAGAACAAAAGTAAATGAAATTAAAGCCGGTAAAAAGGTAACTCTTAAAGATATGCTGAAGAAATTTAAGCAAGAATAGATTTAATCCCCTATTAGTGATACAATTTTCCAAAATAATAAAACAATATCTATATTTTATATCATGAACAAAAAAGATCTACAACAGAAGAATAAAAAATTAACAAAAGAAATAAAAAATTTGGAAAATAAATCTGCATCTCCAGATATTATTAATAACCTATCAAAGATTAAAAAAATATCTAAAAGCTTAAATGAAAAAAGGCAGGAACTTGCAATAATCAAGAAATTAATTGATATCTATACACAAATTGATGAAGCTAAAAAGATGTCTGAAAATGAAACTGATGAAGAATTTGTTAATTTAGCTAATGAGGAATTAAAAGCACTTAAAGCCAAAAAGAAAAACTGTCTAGGTGAACTGGATAATCTCAAAAATGGACCAAAGAAAAAAAATATAAACGAATGTATAGTTGAGATACGTGCAGGTACCGGTGGTGAAGAAGCTAATTTATTTGCTTCTGACTTATTCAGAATGTACTCTCAATATGCTATATCTAAAGGCTGGAAAGTAAATATTATGTCTAAACATCAATCCGATAAAGGCGGATTTAAAGAGATAATTTTCCAAATTAGTGGAAAAAAATCATATAATCAATTAAAATACGAAAGCGGCGTCCATAGAGTCCAAAGAATTCCCGTAACAGAAAGCTCAGGAAGAATACACACATCAGCATCTTCTGTAGTTGTCTTTCCTTTAATTAATAATCCTAAAGTCAATATAAACCCTGCGGATTTAAAATTCGACGTGTATAGATCGTCAGGTCCTGGCGGCCAGAGCGTGAACACAACCGACTCTGCTGTAAGAATAACTCACATTCCAAGCGGTACTGTAGTTACATGCCAAGATGAAAAATCTCAACATAAGAATAAGAAAAAAGCACTTTCAGTTCTTGCATCAAGACTTGCTGATATACAAAATCAAAATAAAGAAGAAAAACTGTCAAAAATAAGAAAATCCGCTATCAAAACCGGAGATAGATCAGCTAAAATAAGAACATATAATTTCCCTCAAAACAGAGTTACAGATCATAGAATTAAAAAATCATGGCATAATCTCAAGTCAATAATTGACGGAGATTTAGATAAGATAATAAAGACAATAAAAGATAAGTCCTAATTACAAGCACTCAAAATATAAGGAAGCGGATCAACAGGTTCCGGCCATGATCCTTCATAAAGAATTTCAGCAACCCAATAATGAACATGAACCCCTGTAGAAGCTGTTCCTGTTGTACCCATAACTCCAATTGGAATCCCAGCTTGTACATAATCCCCTGTTCTAACAAAACTGGTCTTAAGATGAGCATAACCTACTTCAAGATCCCCATTATCATTAATAATTCTAACATTTAATCCAGCTGCCTTATCAGAATCATCACTAAATATAACCTCTCCATCTATAGTCGCAAATAAAATTATATCCCCATTCGTTAATCGATATGCCTGATTATTAGAGTAATAGCTTTTAGTTGGTACAATATCTAAAGCCTGATGCATGTGTTCTTTTGGGGTATTAACATTCCTCATATTATAAAAATCACTTGTTATATTAGTATATTCTAGACACTCCCCTCCTAAAGGACTCTTTACTGGTATCCTTATTCTGGATTCAAAACCTTTCTCTCTGTAACCTTTTAGTACTTCCGGCATCTCTAATATCTGGATATTTTTAGGTGTACCTATCACCTCATTATTCGTACCAGCCATAAAAAAGAGCAAAATAGAAATTACAATAACAAGAACAAAATACTTTTTACAAAAACCATTTCTCCCTTTTTTATGAGAATATAAAAACACATAAGAAAAATAATAACTTAAATCATTTACTATCAATTAATCTCATTTCAAATGACATTGGATAAATACTTAAACGAACATGCTCTTTTTCTCTAAAAAGTATACTCTCTCCTATTGAAAGAGAACCCAATTGATCTCTTTCTTCTTCAGTAACCGGATAAATATCCCCGATCATAGATAGTGTTGCATATGACTGCTTTAAAAGGATTGTTGTCTCAGCGTTAGTCAGTATTCCTTTCCCGTATTCATTATCAATAAAATCTTCAATATTTTGTGTTACAGATACAACTCCTAAATTCCTTTTACGTGCTCTCTTAACAATATCCTTATAAAAAACTGAAGTATCTTCATCTATAAGTAAATTATGAGCCTCGTCAATAAATAACATTCTTTTTTTACCATTGTTCTTATTTACTAAATTCCATATTAATGATGTCAAAAGGTACATCGCAGGAGCCCTCTTACCTTCTTCATTTAAGTCAGAAATATCAAATACTATAAACTCACTATCCAAATTAAGTTTCTTCTTACTATTAAAAACTCCCTTCAAGCTCCCCTTCTCTAGAACAGCTAAATATTCATACATTGGAGAATGAACCTTCATTAGAAGTTTCAATAATTCTTGATAGTCCTGAACTCCATTTTTATATAATTTAATCAGCTTTTTATCTAGCACAGCCATATCATATTTATCTTCTGGAACAAAGAATTTAAAAAACGTCTTTAAAATCGATATATGATTTAATATATCTTCTTCCTCTGAACTACCGATATAGAATGGATTGATACCATTATCTCTTG
>CAZNER010000057.1:7742-12397 GCA_964572065.1 uncultured Candidatus Saccharibacteria bacterium | reverse complement strand
GAAATACCCAGTATTTATGCTTAATTAGATATATTAGATATTCGATATATCTAATTAAGCATAAATACTGGGTATTTCAGATGCTATTTGAAAAAGGTTTATATGTACTAGCTATAATGCATGATATATCTAAGTTTTACCCGTCTGAGTTTAGTTTGTACGCAAGATACTATGCAGTAAATAAGAGAATGAATATAACAAAAGCATGGCATAGACATTTACATAGAAACAAACACCACTGGCAATATTGGATATTTATGGACAATGAGGGTAATATGCAAGCTTTAGAAATGCCAGAAAAATATGCAGTAGAAATGATAGCTGACTGGTATGCAGTAGCTATAGTAGAAGGCGGAATGGATAAAGTACCTGAAAGAGTAGCAAGATGGTATTACGAAAGAGCAGGTAAGATTTTATTACATCAAAACACTAAAAGATTTGTAGAAGATAACATCAGAGTAACACCAGATGTTTAGATTACAGTAACTTAAATCTAAGTTATTGTAATTTGCACATTCACAACTAAATAGGAGGGCGCAATGATAGCTGTAACTGTATCCGTATATTATCAAGGAGACACAAAACCTGAATACGTAACATTTATCGGTAAAGATTACGCAGCAGCAAATGCAAAGATGCATGACTATATGCGGTTTAACAAAATTACCCGCTATAAAGTTACGCATATCGAATCAACTTTTAACGATGGATATATGAAATATGACTAGGAGACTAAGATGTTCAAACTCCAAATCCAGTTTAAGTATAAAGACGAGTATGATCCACCACGAACTAAAGTTTTCACCGGCAAAAGTTGGGAAGACACTTCAGTCAAGCTTAATGATTTTGTCTTCAATGGCAAGGTTGCTTGGTTTCGTATTACCGGCATTTACGATGGTACTAAAAAAGGAGAAGATGATGTATCTAGTTAACTATCAGTGGCGTATGCGAGGGTTTTTCAATTTTAATGAAGACCTAGAATATGTTGTAACTTCACGACAAGAGCTTATTCATAAGATTGAAAAGCACATCCGAGATCGTGAATACAACGAATACCATTTGGTATCACTGCACATTACGTATTTGGAGAGAGAGGATGTCATTCCCTTATAAGAGACGTAAAGAGTGGGGCAAACGACTTGGTTGGAGATGTGAATCTTGTGGGCGTTCTTATGCCGAAGGTTATATCTTAGAATTTCACCACGTAATACCCACCTCAGCCGGAGGTGATGATAGTTGGGAGAATGCACAGCTTTTGTGTTTATTCTGCCATGCAGACGCGCACATCCTATTAGAAGAGCAAAACATTGGACATAAGTCCGCAAACATTGTACTTGCAAGATTAGCAAGAACAAGAGGGAGAAGACGATAACACAACAGCCTTGTTGGTATAATACTGGCAAGGCTGCCATCTTATGCAAATAGAACTTTAAATAAAATTTAGAAAATATTATGATAATAAATAACGACAATATACAAGCATTAAAAGAACTAGAAGATAATAGCATTGATAGTGTTATTACAGACCCACCCTACGGATTATCATTTATGGGTAAGAAGTGGGATTATGATGTACCCAGCAAAGAGTTATGGCTAGAAGTATTCCGAGTACTAAAACCAGGTGGACACTTATTATCATTTGGTGGCAGTAGAACTTATCACAGACTAGCAGTAGGAATTGAAGATACAGGATTTGAAATCCGTGACCAAATAATGTGGGTATATGGTTCTGGGTTTCCTAAATCACACAATATAGGTAAAGCAGTAGATAAGTTACAGGGCAACTCAAAATGGGAAGGCTGGGGAACAGCACTTAAACCAGCACACGAACCTATTGTACTAGCAAGAAAACCATTAGGAGAAAAGACTGTTGCTAAGAATGTATTGAAATGGGGAACAGGTGGAATAAATATTGATGAGTGTAGAGTTGAAGCAAATGGAAAAGATTTAGATGAAATAAACAGAGGAAATAAAAGACCTATTGGTAATAATTATTCAGAAATTACAGCTTTCAAAATCCAGTGTAAAGATAGAGAAAAAAAAATATCAAATGGAAGATTCCCAGCAAACTTTATACACGATGGAAGTGATGAGGTTGTTAGTATGTTTCCTAATACAGGTGGTGGTAAATACCAAAAACAAGCAAGAAAAAGAAAAGGTTTTATGTTAAGTGGTAGTGAGAAAAATATACAAACAGCAAATGCACCAGATAACTATGGCGACTCAGGTTCAGCATCAAGATTTTTTTATTGTGCAAAAGCAAGTAAGTCTGAAAGGAATAAGGGGTTAGATGGGTTTGAAGCAAAACAAACAACAGGTGGTGGTGGTGGGATTGGTAATTATTTAGATGATGTTAATTCTGCAAGTGGTAAATATGGAAGTGAAAAAGCACCAAACAAAAATTATCATCCAACAGTTAAACCAATAGCACTTATGAGATACCTTGCAATACTAATAACACCTAAACAAGGAACAGTATTAGACCCTTTTATGGGTTCAGGAACAACAGGTATTGCCTGTAAGTTAGAAGGTTTTGAGTTTGTAGGCATAGAGATAGATCCAGAATACTTTAAGATAGCAGAGGCAAGAATTGAAAACTATAAAGAGTAGATAATTTTACTATTATGCAAATAGTTTTAAATATAAAAAATTTTGATAAACAAAAAGAAATATTCCAGGATCCTCACCGCTATAAAATAATATCTAAAGGAAGAAGATTTGGACTTACAAGAGGTATGGCCAACGAGTACATAATGAGAGCGCTGCAAGGTAGATTTAAAAAGGGTTTATGGGTAGATACCATTAACGCAAACATTGACAGATACGTTGAGAGATTTATGGTTCCGGAACTTAGAAAATTACCTAAACAAATATTTTGGCAGTGGAAAAAACAAGCAAGAACTCTAATTATTAAAGACTCATACATAGACTTTAGATCATCAGATAATCCACAAAACATTGAAGGGTTTGGGTATGAAATAGCATTCTTAAACGAAGCAGGAATCATTTTAAGAGACGAATACTTATGGCATAACGCAATACAACCAATGCTTATGGAATATCAAGCAGAGACGATTATAGGAGGTAATCCTAAAGGTAGGGGATTATTCTACGATTTATATCTTAAAGGCTTAAATCCTGACAATAAAGATTACAAATCATTTCATGTTACAACTTATGATAATCCTTACATGCCGGTAGCTGAAGTAGATAGAATGGTAGCAGATATGCCTGAAAGAGTAGCAAGGCAAGAGATATTTGGAGAGTTTTTAGAAGATGAAGGTTCAGTTTTCAAACACGTTAAAGATATTATGGTAGCACTACCGGAGAAACCTATGCCAAACAAAAGGTATGTAATGGGAGTAGACCTTGCTAAAGTTCAAGACTACACAGTAGTTGTTATATACGATGCAGAATCACATCATCAAGTTTATCAGGCAAGATTTAAAGATTTAGACTGGGTAGCACAAAAGAAAAGAATATTTGCAATCAACAAATACTACAACAGTTGTCCGGTAGTTCTAGATGCTACGGGAGTAGGAGATCCAATTGCTGATGACTTTTTACAAGAAGGTATTGCAGTTATACCTGTAAAGCTTACAAACGAATCTAAGAGAGAAATCATAGAAAAGTTAGTATTATGGATAGAGCAAGAAAGAATAGCAATGCTAAATCTAAAAGAAACACTAATAGAATTTACTGCTTTTACGTATGATATCTCAAGTAGTGGTAAAATAAGATATAATGCTCCACCAGGATTGCATGACGATATAGTTATCGCTCATGCTTTAGCTGTAAAAGAGTTGTTTGGAACTAGAAAATTTACGACCAAAGAACCTACACGTATTCAACAAGCAATACGTCAAAAACTCAGAGGTCAGAAAGATGACGAATATGACATCATCGCAATCTAACAGAGAAGAAATAGCTCAAATATTTAATTTTGAAGAAGAAGTTATAGAAGAGAAAAAAGAAGAAAAGAAAGAAGTTGAAAAAGAACCTGTTAAACAGGCTAAAAAAGAAATAGTTAAAGAAGAAAAAGTATATCCAGACCACTACGAGCTAACAGATGCATTGTTTTGGATAGAAGATATATTAGGAAGAGGACTTATTGATTGGGTACTTGTAGGAGATATTGCAGACCAAATAAGAAAATACAACGATCCTACACTACTTGCAGATAAGATAGAATTAGAGATACTAAGAGGTAAATTTACAGTATCAGGTAGGAAGATGATTTCATCTTGGATACCGCAATCGTTAGATGACACACTTACTGAAATAAAAGTACAATACAAAAACGTTCCAATTCATATTAAAATAATAGATAAGGATCCAGGTTATCTTAAAAATCCTAATACAGTATTCTTTTATGTAGTAGATTTTAAGTTACCAAATCCTTATGAGGTTTATTTAGATGTTAGAAATAATAACAATTAGTACATTAGCAATATTATTAATAGGAATGTTTGTATACCATGTTTTCATGGTTAAAGAACTAAACAAGCAAATAAGAGAATTGGTTAAAATGCAAAAAGCAAAGAACTTAACCGAATATTCTGCTAGTGAAAAAATACAAGAAAACACAACAGAGCAAGAACCTCCTGAATTTATACCATCAGAAAACATTGACGAAGATATATTTAATAAAATGA
>CAZNER010000057.1:0-7732 GCA_964572065.1 uncultured Candidatus Saccharibacteria bacterium | reverse complement strand
TGATAGAAAGGCAATTAGATGGCTCTAGATAAGAGATTATCACCAAAAGATAGATTAGGAATGCAGATAGATGAAATGCTATCTACTTTAAAAACAAGAAGAAAAAAGTTTGAACAAAGATGGTACGATAACAATTTCTTTGATGATGGTTATCATTTTAGATACGTATCAAGAACAACCGGTAAAGTATTAGATGTTCATAAATCACAAACTAATGATCCGGTAAGAGCAATTCCTAAAGCATCAAGACAAATAAGAGGTATAGCAAACCTTATTATGGGAACAGATCCAGTTCCTGTTGTATATCCTGATATAGCTAAAGGTATGACACCTGAGCTTATAGAGAAAAGGAAGAACTGGGCTAAAGCATCAGGTCTTTGGATAGAAAAAGAATGGAAAGATAAAGACATGAAGGGAAAACTTACACAAATGCTAATACTTGCTATGAAGCATGGCGTTAGTTTTTTACAAGTTTACCCTGATTTTGTAGAAGAAAAGATAAACATGAAGGTTTATGACGCATTTGATATATACGTAGATGGCTCACAAACAGACATTGAAGACAGTCCATACGTAATAAAAGCAATACCAATGCTAGTTTCTAAAATAAAAGCAAATGAAATGTTTGATGAAGAGCAAAAAACAAAGATATCTCCTGACTGGAAGTACGCTAACTCAGAGATAAAAGATGCTTATATGCAAACAAGATATGGTAAAGGCAGTAATGATGACAACAATGCAACAGTAATCTTAAAAGAAGCTTTTCAAAAAGTTTATCTAAATAAAAACAATTATCCGTACATCGCCAGTAAATATCCTGAGGCAGTGAGGGATAAAGATATTGGCGATGTAGTCATGAGACATACATTTGTTGCAGGTAATGTATGGTTATTTGATGAATACTTACCTAACAGTAACTACCCATTTATAGCGCTCACAATGGAACCTGGCGCACTTTATCAAACACCACAGATTGAAAGATTCATTCCAGCAAATAAGAGCTTAGATTTGATTATGAACAGAATTGAGAAATACACCAACACAATGACCACAGGTATATGGCTAAAAAGAAAAGGTGAAGATTTCAGACCAACTAACGTTCCAGGCGGACAAGTTATAGAATACACTGCAACACCACCTCAACAAGCACAAATGGCATCACTTCCAGGACATGTTTTCAATTTTGTTAAGTTATTAGAGCAATTTATAGAAGAGCAAGGCGCAAGTACATCAGCACTAGCACAACTACCACCTGGAGTTAAATCAGGAGTTGCTATTGAATCATTAAAGGCAACAGAGTTTGCTAACCTTAAGATAAATACAGACCAATTTAAACAAGTTGTAGAAATAATAGCTCAAAGAATGCTAGATATTGCAGCAGATCACTTTATAACACCACAAACAATAAGAAGATTAGAAAATGGTGAACCAAGATATTTCGAGGTTGTAGGACAAATTGGAATGGAAGCAAGACAAAGAATTGGTGAAAATCTACCTGAAGATGTTGCAATAATATCTAGAGACGCAAAAGTAGATGTAGAAGTATCAACAGATGCAGCATTTACTATGGAAGGTAAAAGAGAAATAGCACAACAAGTAACAGCATTCTTCTTAGAACTTGCTAAGATTGGATACGTTACACCTGATCAGATAGATGTTGTAATTAAATCTTTGATAGATACATTTAAATTTGGTAATACTCAAGAATTCTTAGAGGCATTAGATAGACCAATGCCCGAACAACCACAGCAAACAAACACAGATGATATAAAAGTTGCTATATTAGAAGTATTGAGAGATGTAGGATTAGTACCAGGAGGTCAACAAGTTCAAGATAGTGGTATGCCACAAGGAGGTATGTAATGCCGATGAAAAAAGGATACTCAAATAAAACAGTATCAAAAAATATATCTATGCTTAGAAAAGAGGGTAAACCTCAAAAACAAGCTATAGCTATTGCTTTAGAAATGAGAAGAAAAGCAAAGAAAGGTAAATAATGTCTAAAAACATGATGTATAAAGAATACGCTTTTATATTTGATCCAGCTGAATCTTTTCAGTATATGTATGAATTTGAGGCAAAGCTAGATGAATTCTTTTCAATGTCCGGTTATGAGGTAGAAAAGATAACAAATAGTGATTTTGGTAAGTGTATTGTTTATATAAGAAAAAAAGACATTATGGAAGAGATGGCAGAGTCAGAAAATGACATGGAATATAATCCAGGACAACAAAAGGTTAAAGTAAAAATTAAAATACCTAAATAATGGCAGATCAATACGCAATACAAGACCAAAACAGATTTCCAGCAATGACTGGACATTCCGGAACATCAAACGATGCTGAAGTTAGAAGAGTTCTAGTTAATAACAATGGACAATTTAGTACAAATGTATCAGATGTATCTGGACAAGCTAGCGTTACTGTAGGTCCATTTGGAGAAATGCTTACAGGAACTAAACAAGACCATGTAACACTTAACTTTAAGTATCCTTACTACAACACAACTTTTGATATGAAACCTAAAGATGTATCCGGAGATGGAACAATATCTGTTAGCAATTCTTTATTATCAGTTAACTCCCCTACTCTTGGTACTGCTATTGCAGAATCTAGAAACAACTTAATGTACAAATCAGGACATACTGCTTATGCTGACTTTACTTCATCATTTGATGGCACAGGTACAGGATATGCAGGAGCATTTGATGACAATGATGGATTTTTTGTAAAGGTAAGCAACGGTACAGCTAGTGTTGGTAGGATGTACGGCGGAGTACAGACAGGACTTGTATCACAAGATAGTTGGAATGGAGATACAAACCTTACAGAGATAGATTGGTCAAATCTTAATTTATTTAGAATAATATTTGGCTATCTTGGAGTTGCTAATATAGCTTTTCAAATAAGAAAAAATGGTTGGAAAACATTACATGTAATAGAAACCGAAGGACAAATAAACACAACAACAGTTAAAAATCCCACATTTCCTATAAGATTTGAAGCACAAAACGGAATGACTGTTAAAACGGGTAGTGCTAATGCAGGATTAATTGGTGGAGATATAAATAACAAAAGATATTTTGCATTTTCTGGATCAACTACTTTATCAAGTACAAACGTAGCTACTGCAATACATTTTAATAACAAAGGAACTTATAAAACATTACCAAATAAAAACAAAGCACAACTGATTAAACTTAAACTATTTATAGACGCTCCAGCATCAGGAACAGGCACTGTTGAAATAAAGTTTATAAAGAATGCAACAATTACAGGTACTCCAAGTTATACAGACGTAGACGCAAATAATTCAACAATACAATATGCAACTAATGTTAGTTATTCTAGTAGTGGTAAACTAGTATTTGTAGATTATGTAGGTTATAGCTCATCTGTTGCAGCATCTGCAGCAGATATAGGAGGTTCTGATACAGTTACATTATCAGATATAGGTTTATACCTTTTAGAAAACGAAACAATTACAATAACAGCACAAAACGTTGCAGGTAACACTAATGTAACTGTCAGATTTGCATTTAATTGGTTAGAAGAGTTTTAATAATTTGACTAGCAACTCTATTACCCTTTAATATATTAGCAGTATAAGTTTCGAGGTGTTAATCCTCATTGAACATTCCTAATTATGGGAGATGTCAGGAAAGGTATATATGGCACTATTTGAAAAAAATAATGACCAGGAACAAGAAGAAGTAGTACAAAATTATAAATTTGGAGAGGAAGAATATACACAAGAACAATTAGAGGAACTTGTTAACTTCGGTAAACTTGCAAAAGAAGCTGAAGAAAAATACGATACTAAAATTGACAGAGTATATCCTGAATTTACTAAAAAATCTCAAAAACTCAAAGAATACGAGCAAAGGATTCAAGAATATGAGAATAAATTTAAAGAATTTGAAACAAAACCTCAGCAACCAGCTTACCAAGATGATGAGCAAGTTAGACTTGCTAAAGAAGCTGCTAAAAAAATAGGTTTATTAACTAAAGAAGACATTGAGGAATTAGGTTTAATCACTAAAGATAGATTTAATCAAGAATACAATCAAGTAAGACAAGCCGAAAAACTATTAGATGGCATGAACAAATATTCTAAAGAATATGATGGTTCTGATGGCAGACCTAAATTTGATATAGATGAAATCTTAGAATACATGAACGAAACCGGTATTCAAGATTATAAAATTGCTTATAAAATCAAATATGATGATGAGTTAACAGCTTGGAAATCAAAAGAATTAGGTAAAGCAAAGAAACCTGGACTATACACTGAAGAAAATTCAACATTATCAGACAAAGCTCCAAGAGAAACAAGAACAACAAGAGATAACTTGTCAGATTCTATAAGACAAGCATTGCAAGGTAGATTATAATTGATACATAGTAGTAAGTTTAGACAATGGAAAGTAGGTGAAAATTAATGTCAATAACAATCTCTGATGTTAGTAATGCCTTAACAAAGGTAATAAGACCTTTCATTCAAGACAACTTCGATAAAAACACTATCTTATTAGATAAGGTTAAAAGAAATGCTAGTGTTACTTTCATGAACGACAATTTTTATGCTCCTGTAAGATCTTCTAGACATGGTGGTATAACAAACTTAGCTAATGATGGTAATACTTTGATAACTGGAAGTGCAGGTATATCACAAGCATCTATTGGAGTTAAAATCTTAACTGGTACTTTCGACATTAGTAAACTAGTAATCGATGCAACCAAAACCTCCAAAGGTGCAGTGGAAAACCAACTGACCTTTCAGGCTCAAACTTTAGCAAACGATTTTGCAAAAGATGTCAACCAGCAACTTATGGGTGATGGTATAGGAGCTGTTGGACAAGTCTCCGGATCTGTTTCAACAGGAACATTTACTGTAATCAATCCTGATTCTAATTTAGATGATGGTAGATCCACCGATAACTACGGTGTAGTAAATGGAGATATTAGAGCAACCAAGTTTATAAGACCTGGACAAGTAATCGGAATCGGTACTGCAGGTGCTGACCTTGGTACTGTAACTTCTGTAACTACTGACGCAAGTGGAACAATCGGTACTGTTGTTGTAACTGGCGCACCAGCTATAGCAGCAAACGATACAATCTACAGAGTAGACGGTAGTGGACAAGGAGCAGGAACATCTTTTATCACTGGTATAAAAGCTGCTTTAGGAACTCAATCCTCTTACGCCGGCATAACTAGATCAAGTCAAGAAGACTGGACAGCACAAAGAAACGTAACTTCTGAAGCATTAACATTAAGTGCTATGGAAGACGTATACTTAGCTGCAAGAGAATACTCTCAAATGGGTGATACTTATGTAATCTTAGCTAATAAGACTTTATATAAGAAATATGGAGACATATTAACCTCATTAAGAAGAACTGTTAACGAAACTGAGTTAATCAGTGGATGGACAGGTCTAGAGTTCGCTGCAGGTGCAGGAAGAGTTGGTGTATTTTTAGATTATGATGTACCAGATGGTGCAGTATTAGTTCTAAACTTAGATACATGGACAATCGCCCAAGTCTCAGACATGGACTGGTTAGATGATCCTCAAAGTGGTGCTTTAGTTAGAAGAAGAGACGCAATAACATACCAAGCTACTATGGCATGGTTTATGAATCTTCTCTGCGTAGCTCCAGCTGCAAACGGAGTCCTATATCAAAAAACAGATTAATCGGGTTTTTGGTTGGTTTGGCGATTACTGTTTTTAAGGACAAAAAAAACAAACCAACCGCTTTAAAAAAAGAGTTATGAATGAAAATACAAAAAGAGATTATCAAAAATATTATGTGGATAGTCCTAAGGACTTTAGTCCTGCTAGGAACGCTTACATTATTAACAAAACTATAAAAGAGTACGAAGCTAAAAGAGCTGCAAAGTACAGAATGTTTAACGAAGCATTAAAAGAGAGAGCATCTGCTGTTGCAGATTATTTTAATCATCTAAATAGTGGTAAATCTACATCTATAGAGAAGTATTTTGGAAAAAAAGAACTTGCAAGATTAAGAGGAAGAGAAGTAATTAAAGAATTACAAAATGATTCAATGCTTAGTAAAATTATTAAATAAAGGAGGTGAGCAATAAATGTCAGGACTAAAAGATAGATTTCCAGAATTTGCATTTGGAGGATACAGAGTATCACCAAATGAAATGGACAGATACGAAGTTTACAGCGTATCTAATCCATCAACATCATCTTCTTGGTTTGGAACAGCAGCAGCAGGAACAGCAGATCAAGCTGTAGCACTTGTTGTTACAAACAAACTAGCAGATTATCCTAGAAACTTAGCAGGAGCTGTGGCAGGATCTTCTGATATGGGTGGTGTATGGGTTGTTAATGGTTACTCACAATTCGGTGAAGAAATCACAGATACCATAACAATCGGTACTGCAGCTAATGGCGGTACAGTAGGAGGATCAAAGGTATTTGCTGAAGTTACTTCAGGTACATTTACATTTGATTCCGGTGCTATTGGTAACGGTACACCTACACTAGGTGTTGATACTACAGGTACTTCAGTAGTATTTGGATTACCAGCTAAAATAGGTGCAGCAAGTGATGTTAAATCAATTACTTGGATTAATGGAACTGTTGCAACTGCTATAAATGGAGGTACTATTGCAGCTTATGTAGATACAACAGAACATGGGTTTGCTGGTACTGAAAATGTTACAGCTTCTGACCGTTATCAAGTTTGGTTTAGACCAACTTATGACAATTCAGGACAAGATAACATGGCAAAGTGGTAAGATTTGTGATAAATTAAACACATTAATTTAGAACTAATTCTGTCTAGCCAGGAAGACAGAAAGCTCCTTTTCTATTTTCCTGGTAGATAGATAGGGAGCTTTTTGTTTTTATGCAAGGAATATTTTTTAAAGAATTTAATAACTCATTTATACCTCACATATTCCAAGAACTGTATATTGAAAGAATTTACGAACCATTCTTAAAAGGTAAAAAAGATTTAACTATATTTGATATCGGCGGAAACATCGGACTATTTAGTCATTACGCATACCCTCATGCAAAAAAGATTATCTGTATGGAACCATCAAAAGAGCATGTAGAAGTTATAAAGCACATGCTCGAATACAATAAGATGGATGACAAGGTAGGAATAGTTAATGCCGCTTTATCATCTAGAAGTGAAAAAAAGACTTTTTATCATAATCAAAATAAGACCATGTACTCGTTACAAAAAGCAGTCAGTGATGGTTCTAAACCTGAAGAGGTAACAACAATGACCATGACTGACTTAATGCTTTTAACTAAAACTAACTATGTTGATTTTATGAAATTAGATATTGAAGGATCTGAATTTGATGTAATAAATAGTAAAGGTTTTGAAGCAGTTGCAGATAAAATAGGTTCTATGGTTGTAGAACTTCATGCATGGGCAGGTAGAAATCCATCACAAATAACTACAACATTAAGAGATTATGGTTTTGACGTCTGGCATATACCAGCACAAGCAACTTTATACGGAGCTAAGAGAAAGTGAAAGAATTTAGGTTATTCCTAAGACACTATGGCCCGCAATTAGTTTCTGTTGCAGCTACTTTTTTCTACATTCTGATTGGCATATTAATATCACTTATTATTATTGCCATAATTGTAGGAGGTATTTATACAATGATTAAAATATTAGATATATTATTTTTTAAAATTTACGGGGAGGTTTATTCATGAACGCATTATTTATTAT
>CAZNER010000056.1:10510-13095 GCA_964572065.1 uncultured Candidatus Saccharibacteria bacterium | reverse complement strand
CCTGAGTATAAAACTGTCTATTGTGTTAATGAAGTGGACCCTATTAGTCACGATAGTAAGATATTGTATATGTCTTACGATGCAGACGCTTGCAGATGCTATTTACTCGAACATTTACAAGATATAGAGCCTACCGGTGACTTCAAACGACAAGTAGTGGTTACTTCAGATGACCGGTTCGAACTCTACATTCGAGGATTCTTTTACGGTAAATCACTTTCTAAGGTCTATAAGATCAACAGTTTTGAATATTAATAAATTTCTATCTTAATTGTATATGAGTTCTATACAATTAATAGGATATCTTTCAAGTAATGGAGATAAATCAGGTGAGCTATATAATTTAACTCAGCCAGCTACATCTGCCTTCGGAGAGCAAATTACAGCTGAGAATATACCTATAATTCAGGAACAATTTCCATATAACATTATTAGCGACATTGAATATATTAAATCAACATCAGGAGCTGGTAGTATATCAGCCGTTGATGGTAAAGCTAAATTAAGTGTTGTAAGTGGAACAGATACAGCCGAATTAACAAATAAAAACTATATAAGATATAGAAATGGTCAAGGTTTATTATTAAGATGGACATGTTATTTTGATAACTTTGGATCAGGAACAAATGGTTATATTGGATACTTTGATAGTCAAGATGGTTTTATTGTTGGATATAATACTACAGATGGTTTATTTATTATTAGAAGATATTTAGGAACAGATACAAAAGTTGTTCAAGCTAATTTTAACTGTGATATATTAGATGGTGCAGGTGAAAGTGCATTTAATTATGATCCTACTCTTGGTAATGTTTTTCAATTATCCTTCCAATGGTTGGGGTATGGTATGATTACCTTTAGTATTGAGAATCCTGAAACAGGTGGATTTATTCCTTTTCATAAAATTAAATATGCTAATACTTCACCAAATACTTCCGTTAGAAATCCATCACTTCAATTTAATATGTTAATTGAATCTGCTGGAAATGCTGGTGATTTATATTGTCCATCAATAGCAGTATTTAATCAAGGTCCTTTAAGACTCAATGGAGCATTATTCTCATCAGAAAATACTGTAAATGTATCAGGAACTCCGGATCCTGTTCTTGCAATACGTAATAAAGCCACATTCAATTCTTTAACTAATCGATCTCCTATTGTTATCAAACTAATATCATGTGCATATATCGATACAGGTAATTGTATTGTTAATATAATTGCAAATCCTACTATAATAGGGGGAGCATGGAATGATGTAGATACAAATGAGACGCCTGTAGAAGATAATAAAACAATGACTGGATATTCAGGAGGAAGAACCGTCGCATCATTCACTTTAACAGATTATGATAAAGAAATTCTTCAATTTGAGGACTTTGCAACTGTTTTGCAACCCGGAGATAGTATTTTAGTTGTATTTGATAGCACAGGTGGTTCTGGTAATGCTTTATCATCAATAGCTTGGCGAAACGACTGGTAAATAAAATTAATACAGTTTTGTTATTACAAACTGTATTAAATGAAAGTTTTAAACACCAACTGAGCAAACATTTACTTCACACGTTCCTACAAAATGGTATGAGTTTGTGCTATCTGTTGGAATATTAAATTCTAAAAGATTACCATTGACTGTTAAAGTTGGAGATGAAGCGTAATCGGCATTTATTAGAACTGTGTTAACTAATGATTGAACTGCTAAAGTTGTTGTAGATTGCCTCCATGTTGCCATTCCGATGCTTTCTATATGTTCACTGACTGATGATGCAGCATCACTTCTAAATATATTAACGTTGATTCTAAAATTAAATGCTTGTGAAACTCCACCTGCTCTAATTAAATTGGTGTCATATGTGAAACCTATTGTATCTGTTAAATTATCTACATCACCACTAAAACAGAATTTTTGAGTATTACCTGCGCATAATGCAGTATTACGATCATCATCGCCTTCAAAAAGACTTGTCCCTTGATTGAAGTAAAATCCTATATTATCGTCTATTACATGATTTATTTCTGTTGAATTCATAGAAATTGCCCCAGATCTATTAGATGTTATATTTATTTCCTGTCCTAACGATAATGATCTGGAAGCACTATGTGTATTGTTTATCCCTACAGTTATACTGGAAAATGATCCATTATTAAATGTATTTGATTTCCCTAATAATATCACATTATTACCATTAGTTGTATTATTTCCTTGTCCTAATATACTACTACCAATAAATGTTGAAGATACTGTATTCAAATTTCCGGCAATAATACTATTTGTGCACCAACTTGTTCCAGAATCATTACTTGATCCTATAACACATAAATTTTCTTGTCGAGTAGTTGATGATGCTAAACAGTCATTATTTTTACCATAGATAACAACATTTCGGGATTTTGATTCATTATTATTCCCTGTAATTATACAATCATCTGTATTTGCAAATAATAAATTATTACCATGTCCAAAAATACTATTTCGTTCTGAATTTGAGATCTCATTTGAATATCCTACTACATAATTTCTATCTCCTGCTGAGACTGTATTTTCTCTGCCCAAAGTTGTAGAATAAAATCCATTTACAACATTTGAA
>CAZNER010000056.1:0-10410 GCA_964572065.1 uncultured Candidatus Saccharibacteria bacterium | reverse complement strand
ATTTGAAAAACCAAAACAGTTGGCAGAATCACCCGAAACTATGTTTGAATATCCCAATACAGTTCGATCATCATGATCTGAAGATAAATCATTACTTCGACCAAAACAAAAATTACGTTCCCCTCCGCTCATGTCATTCAACCATCCTATACAATGAGCCTCTTGACCTGTTGTGTTCTGATATCCCAAAACAAGCTTTTTATCAGCTCCACTATTATTCATTTCAAGCCATCCAGTTATTTGAATAGGCTCTGATTCACCATTAGGATCTATAACTATGCCTCCATTTGTCCCATTTAATGTAATATTGGCAGGGTTTGAAGCATCATAAGTCTCTTGTAAAGTATCAACTACAGCACTACCGCCTAAAGGCCATTCTACACCATTAGAATCTAAAAAGTATAATCCATTATCACTACTTTTAACATATATTTTACCAAAACCCGCTAATAAAGCAGGAGTATCTGATTCTCTCATAGCAAAAGTAGCATCTCTGTCAAAAATAAAAGCATCATCAGGAACTATAGCATTTGTAGGTGTTAATCTAACAACAAATCTTGCATCTGCATTTGTTGGTGTTTGGTTATTGACAGCTTGGAATTCAAGTATACCATTAACTTCATACCCTGTACCATTATGTGATATACCATATACACCACCAATATTATCATCTGCTTGAAGTGGTGTTGGTACTGATGCTGTACCACGAGTTCTGACTAATGCATAGATAGGTTGTTCGTTAAGATCTTGATGCTTAACAGCCATGAATTGAGATAATTTAGTTGCAGTTTCACTACCTATAACTAAACCTAATCCAGCTGGACCGGTTTCTGTTGTAGAAACTGATGTTAAATCTGAATTAATACCTATTGAATTATTAGCTTCTGGACCTGATCTTTTTTGATTTGGGTATAAATTTGAATCTTGGGCTAACCATGGACCACCAGCTGGTCCACCTGTTATTAAATGTTCTACTTGTTGGTCATCTTTGTAATATATCTTATTGTCTGATTTTGTATACACATGTCCAAAATCTGCATCTACTATATCACTTCCATCCTTATGTGCAAGCTTAGCATATCCATCTATCTTATGATTATTGGTTCTAATATCCAACCATGGTTTTAATTCATCTCTATGAAGTTGATTCAAAGACATTCTTATATAATATTATGTAGAAAATAAAAGATGCTTATTAGCATTATTTACTTATTGTGTAAGATCATATATTAAATTTTGTTGAGCAACAATTCCAACAGTTCCAGTTGTAAAATTTGTAGGTGTGCCTGATGAATTTAAGTATCTAATTTGAAGTTGTCCTGCTGTTATCTTCCATTGGCCTGCTAATTCAACCCCATTATGTTGTACAAATAGGAACCCTCTTGCATTTCCAGGGGGTATAAAAGATGCGGGGAAATTTGTTGTAACCATGGCTGATGGACCGCTTACGATAGTATCTAAATAAAAATTTAATCTTAAATGCATCTGATCATTTTGTATAATTGCTTTATAATCTGAAGTTCCAGTTAGGGCTCCTGACCATTGTAATGTACCTTCTATAACTTCCTGTTGCACATATGGACCCGTCGGACCGCTTGCAATTCCACTAACATTTAAGTCATTTGTTACAGTTAAATCATTTGTTACAGTTAAATCATTGTTAGCGGTTATATCATTTGCTGTTATATCACCTGATACTACTAAATCGTTATTTAAAGTAGCTTGAGAGTCAACTGTTAAATTGTTTACTCTTATATCCAACCATGGTTTGAAAATATCTCTATAAAGGTGGTGTAATGGCATTTCTTATATAATATTATGTAGAAAATAAAATATGCTAATTAGCATTATTTATTTTAATTAAGTAAGTATGTTAAAACTAATGGTCTAGCCCATCCAGTTGTACCAGCGCCTGAAAAATCAGCTGGATTATTATTTGCATCGAGTTTTTCGATTAAAAGTTGACCTGATGCACCTATGTCTATAGCGTAACATCCCGCTACACGTGTAGCATTGTCTTCTACCATAATACAACCTTCAGCTTTTGAAGCTGGTAATAATTCTGCAGGGAAATCTGTAGATTCAATAGTATCTGATGCACTTGCTACTGGATTTGCTTGTGCTATTCTTAAAACACATACATTTCCTAATATTTCAGCTCTATATGCAGGTGAAGCGACTATAGCGTTGGCAAAAGTAAGATTTCCTTCGACAACTCGACCTAATTCATTCCCTTCTAATTCAATATTGTTGAATTTGACATTTAAAGCATTTTTAGTATTAGTTGAGATTTGATTTAATGACATTATATATTATTGCTTCATAAAAAAAATTATGAAAGATTATAACAGATATTTACATCTTGATCTAATCCACATGTTCCACCATTTGTAAATGGAGCTCCATCGGCATCTATACCAAGAGTTAATTGATTTCCGATAATACATGCTCCTAAGACTATCGCTGTATTATCTTCCACTGATATTAAATCAATAAGAAGATCCCCACCTGCTGGTGCTAATGATGCGGGGAAATTTGAAGATGTTAAATTTGCATTAGCTGTGGAATTATCTACAATACCTTCTAATTGTAAATTAACAAATTTACCTATTTTAACAGCATTGTATGCGATATTACCTGTCCATGCTCCTGTCATATTTAATACACCTGAAAATTCTTCATATTGCCAATTAAATGGTCCCGCAGGATTTGTAATATCACCTGCTACTACTAAATCACCAGTTACGGCTACATTGTTTCGTAATTCAACATCCCCTTCAGCTATAAGATCATTTACTCTTACATCTATTGGATTTTTTGTTGCGTCGTATAATTGATTTAAGGACATTCTTATATATTATTACAAAACATTTTTTTTTTATTAAATGTATCTCTAATAAGAGATTTATTTAATTAGCTTATCTTTGTCTATTTCTTAATTTTTTTTTGGGTGCAAGTTGGCCGCCTCTACCATTAAGATAGTCACCCCCCACGTAGCCCATAGCTTCCATCATATCCATAGCTTGTTGTTCTGAATATCCTAATCCTACAAGTTTAGCTAATGGATCAATAATATGACCAACTTCTTTTAATGCGTTAGCAGCACGAGGTGCTACAATACCTAAAGCATCTGTAGCTACTGGTCCTACTTTACGAATGAATTTAGCTGTTTGTTGGAGTTTTGGATGGTGTTTAACTAAAAATTGACTTGCTTTTTTTAATCCTGATAAAAAGTTACCACCTAATAAATCAGATTGTGCAATAACTTTTGCTAATTCAGGAGAATCTATTATATCTTGTTTACTAATGCGTTAGTATCCTATAGCTTTCACTATAGGCCAGACTGTATCTTAAGCATTCTCTGGTTGACTAAACCTTCATAGAACACCGACACCCGTGCGGTCGTTGAGGGAATACCATATCCTGTCATAATGGACTTAGGTATTTTACCCGCGGATTACCCAATCTTCAACGTTATTACCATGAGCGAGGTCATTACCCTGCCTATTATACAAATTTCTTTGTATAAGTGGTAGTTGAAGCTCTAAGGGAGTTCCCGAATCATTATAAGATGTCTCGCCTCTAAATAGAGACTAACCACTGAACATAACTATTCTAATAGTTAACAGAGTTCTAAATGTTTATCTAAGCACAGGGTCTGCATGGGCTTAGCATGTGATTTTTCTGGGCCATATTAAAATTAATATTTTGTGGGACAACAAAACGTTGTAGTTTATAGCAAAAATTTTTTTTTTCGACCCCAATTTGACTGATAGCACGATTTTGTGCAATAGTGAATGTACCTTCACTGACAACAACAGTAAAAACGTCAAAATCGACTGATGCATCTACATCATTAACATTTGTGAAGTTAGCTGTGTATTGGAATTGATAAGTTCCAAGTAAGCCCGGCGCTTCTATTGAAGACATACCGATATCTTTTGCAAAATCAATACAGAAAACGGAACCTTGATATTTATACCATTGATCAAATGACATGTTTAATCCATTTCTAACTGATGTTAAATAAAGATCTTCTGTTTGTGCACCAGAGAATAAACCATTTCTGTTATTCCATGATAATGAAATAGAATCTAATCTGGCATATGTATCTGCATGTTCTATTCTTTTGTCGTCATTTTTACGTCTAGCGAAAATGTAAATACGTTTTGGAATTGAATTTAATTGAATGTTGTTTGAGGTTCTGCTAAAACTTGCACCTGCATTAACTGCTTGTCCTCTATCAACATATCTATCAATATTATAATATGGATATACAATATCATCGCTGATATTAGGCATATCTAATAAATCTGGAGTAATGTAAGTGAATAATAAAGCTGGTGATTCTAAAATTTCAACATTTACAGCTGTTATGTTTTCTCCTGAAGTAGCATTATGAGACCATAAGTATCTTTCAAGATTGTTATTGAAGTTTGCGACTACGTCGAATGTTTGAACACCAATAAATCCTTTTTCGTTTGCTTCTCTTCCCCATAAAAGTGGGTTTAAGAATAACATTTCAGTTACTTCTAAATCAACAACGGCAGTAGTACCATCGTCGGAAATAACATTAACTCTTGGGTATCCACCCCTTGGTCCTTTATACCCATTTTCACCGTATGATCCTAAACAATTTTTAGCTGATCCGTATAATAAGTAGTCATTATAAACTTGATATTGATCTAACATCGCAGGAGAAGTAGAATAGTCATATTCTTTTGCATCTCTTCCTGTATTATAGTGAATTAAAGCATTATGATAGTCAGATAATTCTGTTGAGATACTAATATTGTTTACTGAAATTCTTAATGTATTGATAGCTTGAGATAATGGGAAGGATCTTGGTGCATCATTTGCTCCTATTTGAAGTAAGGTAGCACCTAATGAAGTACCTGTAAATGTCATTCTAAATTTACATCTCATTTCAATTCTTCTGTCGACAATAGTAGCTGGAGAAGGTGGTGGAGCTGAGAAATTGACTGAAGAGGTACTAAAAGAAGTACTTGTAACATTTCTATATGTTACATCCTCGCCAGGTTTTTGAATAATATATTTTTGATCAGCTTCGTCGAAGTCACAACGTGGATCTTGAAGAACAGCGCTTTTCATTTTTTCGAATCCTAAAGACATTTTTATATATATCTGCTATATAAAAAAATTTATAAATTAAAGAGCATTATATAAATTTAATTCTGTTTTTCTCATAAATAATAGTTTTATATTTAATGTTTGACTTGGTTCTAATGCAATCTTATGTAAATTTCTAAATTTATCTTCCCAAAATACTTGAAAATCGATTTTCCTTATAGGTTCGTTAGAATTTATATCTGTCAATCTATATGGACCTGAAGGGAAATATTGAAACTGGGTTAATGCATTATTCTTATCAAATGTTGGGGTGAAGTCAGTTAGTATAGGTAAAAAGATAGGATTACCATTTTCGTCTTGACTTGCTATATATTCCCGTTGAACTTGTAATGAATTTGTTGTTATTACAATTTTTCTTATATCATACCAAAGATTGAGAGATACCTCTTCTTGTTGGAATATGAAATATGTAGGATCAGCTGGATCTGTGTTGTTGTTATAATCTGCGATTATTATCTCTGCATCCTTACCATTAGGTTGATTATTATATCCATTAAAAATAATAGGCCAAGATTGAAAAAAGGAGAATAGTGACCAATTCATAAATAACTGTATATTATCTGTTATATATGCTTTTTGAACATGTAATGATATTAGAGAGGTTACTGCATCATATGTTAGATAAGGGGCTTCTGTGGCAGTAGCAGGAGGAGGGGCTATTGAAGCGAAGGATGTTGCTAATGCTGTATTAATCATGTCTAAGAAATGTTGGAATGCATAAACTTGATAATCTATTCCGGCTCCTCTTGGTGTGAAAATAACATTTGTTTGATAGTCTACTCCTCCATGTCTCAATGTTACGGTATATATACCTGTTGCTGAACCTGCAGATACAGGTTGAAATGAGAATATAGGGATAACTGTAGATGGAATATTAAATCTAATAACTGAAACATAGTAATCTGATCCTACTCCTTGAATTATTGGTTGGTTACGTGTTTCAGAGTATTCGGCAGGAAGTAATTCTGTCGAATTAATTGGGTTATATAATTCAGCATTATAATACACATTATCAACATGATCATGAAACATTGTATGATGTTGAAAGATTTGACTCATTTATATATTACTATTAGATTATTTTCTCATGAATAAAAGTTTGATACTTAATGTATCATTTGGATTGAGAAATATCTCTCTTAATCGACCTTCTTTATCTTCCCAGTATACTTCAAAATCTAAATTTCTTATGTCATCATCTCCTTTCAAATCTATCAATCTTCGAGGACCTTGTAAAAAGAATGTTAATTCCGATGGTCTTTCAAGCCCGTTTATTAGTGGAGTATAATCAATTAATCTGGTTGTAAATTTATTAATACCTGTTTCTTCTCTGTCTGATATATATTCTTTTTGTACAGGTATCTGTCTTGTTAAAAATACTATCTTCTGGATATCAAACCATAGGTATAAGGCACTTAATTGTTGAGGAAATATATATAATGTGGCATCTAATGGATCGGTATTGTTATTATTATCTTTGATTAATATTTCAATATCCTCACCAAAAGGTGATGTTCCATATGAATTAAAATTAATCTCCCAAGATTGAAAAAATGTATATAATGGCCAGTTCATAAAAACTTGTATTCCATCAGCTTCATAAGCTTTCTCAACGTGTAATGTGAATAACTTTGTTACTGAGTCATAGGTGATATATGGTGCTTGAGTGGCGGATGGAAAAGCACCATGTGCTGTTACGAAATCATTGAAACATGTTGTGAATCCTGTATTAATGATGTCTAAAAAGTGCTGATATTCGAATATTGCTCTTGCATTAGGGTTAACATCTCTATTTTGATAAATAAGGAATGTTTGTTCATCATTACCACCAAAAGATAATGAAACACTATAAGTATTATCTTTAAATTCGAAAATAGGGATATCTGAAAATGGTATTTGGAACCGTTCAACAGATAACACATAGTCGCTGGCTTTCCCGCTTATAATTGGTTGGTTTCTTGTTTCTGAGTATCTTGATTTTATATCAGTTGTGTTATCTTTAGGGTTATGTATCTCAGCATTATAATAGACATTTTCAAGATGATCATACCATAAAGTATGATGTTGAATTAATTGATTTCTTCTCATTTATTATATACTAATATTATATATAAAAAATATGAATGTACCCTTGAGTAAAAAACAGATTGAACAAATATCTGGGAAACCGGTTAATGTAATATCTTACAATAAATTAACAAAAATAAAAAATATTGATAAATTATTTAATAAATATACTGATGGATGTCTTATTCATTATCAAACAGGTCATGATAATAATTCTGTTATGGGACATTGGTGTATATTAACCCGTGATAAGAATAATATTAATTTCTTTGATCCATATGGGCAGTATATTGACAATCAACTTGATAATATTGATGAAAGTTATAACCAAAGAATAAATCAGGATTATCCAATATTAAGTAAACTACTCGGTCATAGTCCTTATAAGATTCATTATAATCCTTTTCCATTACAGAGCTTTGATAATGGAAGTGCTACATGTGGAAGATGGTGTGCTGTATATTTAAAGTACTTTAAAGACTTTAAAGATATAGATGCTTTTGGTGAATGTTTGATGGGGTATAAAGACATATATGATCTTGATGAATTGATAGTTAAGTTAACTGATAAACTCGCTGGATATCCTATTAGATAGTTTACTGAATAGCATAAGCTCCTAAGGCGTATAAGACATAGTTAGGATAAGACTTATGTAGACATACCCATCTTGAAGGGAGGTTTAATATCTTTTGCACCTGTTTCTTATCAAGTCCACAGTATACTTTTAACATACGTTTGTATTGATAAGAGCTTCCACTACGAGGAAATATAACTAAACTGGTAGCTTCGTTAAGAAGTGTACGTGTTTGTTTATAATTACAAGCAAGATGTGATGTACATATACATGTTATACGTGATGATCTACCTACTTCAAGAATATCATCTCTAAGATGTTGAACATAATCTCTTAATTTTATATTACTGATTGTATCAATATCATCAAATAATACGCAAGAGTTTTCAAGTTCTTTGAAATCTATTGGATCATCTAATAGTGATTCATCTATTTTAATCCTAATAGGTTTTAATTGATCTAAAACAGGATCTTCTGGCTTTCTTGATAATAATATAAAATCATTATTTGGGAAAGCTTTCTTATATTGCTTTATATACTCTGAAGCATATGTGGACTTACCTGAACCTGATGGACCTGTAATATATAAACATTCACGATCCGCTTTAGTATTAGGGTACTGTTGCATCAAACCATAATTTATTTCTAAATTATTAAATAATTTATCTTCTTCTTCTTCATTATCTGAATCCCAATCTTCTTCATCTTTTTTGAAATTATTTATATCATCATTTTTTAAATATAGGGTTTTCTTCTTACCTTTCTTACCTGCTCCTTTACCTCTTATAATAGCTATGGGTGTACCACTATTTAAACTAAACATACTGATTATATATAACTAACATATAAAAAAAATGTGTGTTTGTTTTAAAATTTTTAAAAATATGAATTAAGCTGGTATATAATTATTATATAAAACATATATATACATATGTATTTATTAAATAGACAGAGACAAGAACCTAAAGATGTTGGGTTATTACAGAGAAAAGAATTTATGGAAGATCTTGGATTATCTACTCAAGATAAGATTAGGTCAAGATTACATAAAATTGCGAATGAACAGGATAATAATGCTCGAGACGCTCGTACGATGAATAGAATCAAAGATGAATTAAATTATGGTACAAATCAATTTAACATATATCAAAAAGTAGATGATGCTAAATTTGACGATCAATATAGAAAAACTATAGAACAATTCGTCCCTTTTAACAATAACTATACATTTAGAAGAGGTAATGGATATGACCGTAATGCAGATATGATGATTGAAACTCCTAATATTAAAGAATTAGTTGAAGAAGAGATCAAAAAAGAAGAATCCCCATTATTAGAGTTTACTGATTATCAAGATTTTATTAAACATGTATCTAAGAACAAAGTACAGTATGGTATTGATCAAGATAAAAGCTTCATTAAACAAGTTGCTAAATTATGGAGACAATATAAAGAGAGTTTAGGAGATGATTATGTACCTAAAAAGAAGAAAGGAGGTAAAGTTAAAAAAAGAGTTAAAAAATCTAAAAACCAAATGAAGTATAAAGATTTTGTTAAACATGTGTCTGCAAATAGACAAAAGTATAACATAAATCCTGATGCAAATTTAATTAAACAGATTGCTAAATTATGGAAAGAATATAAAATGGATGGGAAAGTGCAAGTAGGTGGAAGTTATATAATTGTAGATGGTTTTAGAGCAGATCCTGCACGTAAACGTGTGCCATTAGTTAAGCCTGCGAGAAAAGATATGAAAGAAAAATTAAAACAACGTGGTGCAGGTATGGTTAGCGATCAAGATATGGATGGTATTAAAAGATTTAAAAATATTGTAGAAGAAATCAGTAAAGAGATGTCTGTGGATGCAGTTGCAACTGCTGACTCACATAGAAAAGCATCTAAAAAGAATAAACCTAAAAACCCACTTAAAAAAGAACTTGAGATTTTAACCAGTATAATATAACACGTTTTATTTTACTTAAAATATTATCTATAGTAATTATATAGATGACAACTTATTTAAATTTAGAGAAACGAACAGGAGATGATTTAAAGAATTTTGTATGTGATGAATTATGTAATGAATTAACTCATAATTTAAAATTTCAAATAGGTAATCTAAAACAGGAGATAACTAAAAGGAAATATAATGATGATTATGAAACAAATGAGCTTTATCAATTGGATAAAGAATATTATAAAATTTACAAGTGTATTAGACAGGTTATAATGGATAATAGTGTATTTGTAATAAATCAAATTAAAGATCATGACATACATAAAATTGAGGAAGAATTAGAAAATTAATTTCTAATCTAATAATATATAATGGAAAAATTCGATATTGAAATAATATGTGATTCAATTTGTAAAGATCTTGATTATGAGATAAACCATAGAATTGAGTCAAGAAAATTTTCAATCTTGCGAAAGAAATATAAAGGAATTAGTAAAGAGGAATATAAGAATGAGAAATTGAAATATAAAAAATATAAAGAGATCGGAAGAATGCTACAAAGTAATATTCATGATATATTAGATGAAATTAAAAATGAAACCCAATAAGATTTTACGATGCTAAGGTTCATGTGTATGGACCTTAACATAGCACAAAACTA
>CAZNER010000055.1:0-13405 GCA_964572065.1 uncultured Candidatus Saccharibacteria bacterium | reverse complement strand
AAAAGGTTGCATCCGGAATTTGTGCCTTAATATTTTTTGGGTATATAAATATTAAGCATGAAAAGATAAAAGATAATGTAATTGTTTTTATGCTGATTTTATGCATCGCCAACATCATATAAATTGTTTAGCTGAATTGATAAATCCATAGAATTAACTATGGAGTCTTGATTTAAGTCATTGATATAGTCCCCGGTAGCAAGGTTATTGATTAAAGTAGATATGTCTAAAGAGTTTATATAATCATCATTAGCAATATTGGTTTCTCCGGCGAGTAGATCGCCATAGGGAGTAAAATCGAAATTTTCATGTTGATTATTAAATGGAATGTTATTATATCTTTTAGTTAAATGAGAAATACCTTTTATATATACGGTATGATTACCATTGGGTATATTTTCTGCTGGAGTGAGATTTATTGTTCCGTGACCTAAGTTATTGGTTGCTAAGTTTTTTTGGAAGATTAAAGTATCATATGAATTTCTAACGATAAAATCTATAATTGTTGACCAGTTACCGCTTGGGGGAAATCTTTTTTCTGGATAAACTATTAATGAAATAGATTGTAGTTTTATATTAGCTGAAATTACGATATCAGTCCCTTCCACCTCTTCTTTTTCTTTTATTTCCTCTTCAGGTTCATAAATTGTAATGATATATTTAAGGCTCAGAAGTACGAATACAGACAAGAATATTATAGCTAAGGTTATTTTAAATGTTTTTTTCATAATTAGGTTTTATTATTATAATAAGCTTAGTAGATTTTGAGAAAATTATCAATTTTTTATCATTGATTACTATATGGGGTTATGCAGATTTTTATTGTTAATTTTGAGATGTCGGAAATGTATGCAAATTGAACGAAATCTTTACTTTTTTATACTGTGAATGTAAAATTATATACTGCAAGTATAAACTAGTTCATACTTATTTAAATTTTAAAGTTAGTATAATGGATTTATCACAAAAGGACCCCAACGTTATGTCATTTATGATGCAGATGGTTCAGGAAAAACAAGGGGATAATATTGATAGTAAATTTCTAGAGGAAGAATCTTCTAGATTATATAATGAATTTGGTGATAAACTGGTTGGCTATTTTGAACCAATGTTATCAGATGATCAAAAGAAACAGTTTGATGCTTTGGTACAAGAGGGTGCGGATCAAAATAGATTGTTGGAGTTTTTGGTTGGAGCTATTGAGAATTTAGAACAAAAAATACTTGATGTACTCATGAGATTTAAGAATGATTACATTGGAAGTTAAATTTATATTTTTATTTTATAAATAATATTATGCCGATAGGAAGACCGGCTGCACCTTCTTTTGAGAAGGCAGCAGAAAATATTAAACAACAGGCTAGAGAGAAACAGTCAAAGTATAGGGAAGCCATATCACAAACAGATAAAGGTATAGAACAGACCCAGCAAAAGGCAAATGCTATTAAAAGTGCTATAAGCAAGATAAAAGGTGCTATTGGAAAACTTCAGGCACAGGCTCAACAGAATCCTCAACTAAGAAATCATCCGACATATCAGAAAAGAATGACAGCTTATAGAGAACAGCTGAAAAGATATAAAGATGCTCTTAATCAAGTTGAATCTCAGTCAGAGAAATTAAGAATGCGAAAGCGTCAATTTAAGATTGCCCTTATGAAGATAGCTGGTCAAGCGACAAAGCAGCTTGGTATGATCCGAAAGAGACAAGATGCTCAAAAACAGCAGCAGGCTAATGCTAGGCAACAGCAAGGACAAAAACGTACTGGAAAGGGAGAAAGTGGTAAAGTCCGTGGTTAAACAAAAACATATAATTCATTTGTAGTTACACTAATTTTTCGAGTATAATTCTTTTGATATTTAATAGGGGCAAATGGCGGAATTGGTAGACGCGCTGGTTTCAAAAACCAGTTCCCTTTAGACGGGAGTGAGAGTTCAAATCTCTCTTTGCCCACGTTTATTTTATTAAGATATTAATACTTATATGGCAGCAATTGATAGTACACAATTAAGAAGAGGTGTTGTATTTAAAGACCTAGGTAATGTATATTTAGTATTAAAATATAAACATATAAAAAAGGGTAGAGGATTGGCGAATGTGAGGGTGAAGGTGAGAAATATTAGATCAGGAGCCACTTTAGAGAAGACTTTTACAAGTAATGAGAAGGTAGAATCTGTTGATTTAAGTCATAGGAAAGCTCAGTATTTATATTCTGATAAATATCGGTCTTACTTTATGAAATGCGATGATTATTCTCAGTTCTCTATAGAGAATAGCAAGATTGATGACCAGATGGAATTTTTAACTGAGGGATTAGAAATAGATACACTATGGCTGGAAGATGACGTTGTTAGTATAGAACTTCCGAAAAAGGTTAAGTTAACAGTTAGAAAAACAGGGCCAGGGATTGCAGGTGATACAGCCGGAAGTGCAACAAAGGATGCAGAGTTGGATACGGGTTATATATTAAAGGTACCCTTGTTTATTAAAGAGGGGGATGAGATTACTATAAATACAGAAAGTGGTGAATATGTATCTAGGGTCTAGTATACACGATTAGATTAAAAATTATTTATATTTATTATTTTAAAAAAATGGCAGAATTTTTGTTAAATTTAGTTGATGTTAATGAGAATATAAATTATTCTCTAATAATTACTGTAATTGTTTCTTATTTATATTTTCTTTGGTTTGTTATTTGTATTTGGGTATTCACTGATGGACAACGAAGATATAAAACTGTAATTCCGTCTGTTTTGTTTACGATTTTTGTTTTTATATTTGGTCCACCGGCATTAATTTTTTATGTAATGGTTCGACCAGAGCATACTCTTGAAGAGGATTATTATATAAATTTAGCTCTAAGCGGGGAAAAAGAATTAAAGCCAATATATTTTGATGGAAACAAGGGATTTGATATTTCTATAAATATGTCCGTCCAGCCAAAAGAAAATTCTAATGATAAGCATAAGATGTTTATGGATGTATCTTGGATGCCCCAAGATGCTAAAAGGGAGGTTATAATGAGAGATGATAATAGGGTAGGGAAAATAGAAGGTAAGTCAAAATTAAGACAGATTTTTGATCAATTTAAGAAACAGATTTCAATTATTATTGAGAGGCTGAAATCTACTATTAATGATGTAGGTAGGACGAAACAGAAGAAAGGGGATAAGAAAGAAAATGAGAAAATAAGAGAAAAAGATGACAATAAAGATACTAGCAAAGTAAAACAGAAGAAAGAGGATAAAGATAAATTAAAGAAAAAAAGAAGAAAGAAAAAGAAGAAAAAAAGAAAAAAGAAAAAATAGGATGAATAAATTAGAAAAAATTCAAAAATTTGTATTATCAAATAAAAACTTTTTATTTTTATGGTTTGCTCAGATTATTACTCAAAGTGCAGTTAGCATTGTTACTATTTTGGTCGGAATTCTTTCTGATGAAGGTGTAATTTCATCTTCTGCAAAGCAATCTTCGGCAAGTATAGGTATAATAATTGACTTAGCTATGTTTCCTGCTCTTTTTATTGCCCCTATTGCGGGAGCAGTCGCGGATCGTGTTAAAAGGAAGAAGATAATGCTTTTATCTAACATAATTAGGTTTATATTTCTGTTTGTTTATACCATATTTCATGGTTGGAATAATTTGTTGTATTCTTATTCTTTGGTTCTTTTTTCATCCATAGTATTACAATTTTTTATTCCAGCTGAAGGAGGTTTAATTCCAAAGCTTGTAGAGAAAAAGTATATTTTACTTGCCAATTCATTATTTTCATTAACTGTATATTCAACTATGGCTGTGGGGGTAACTTTATCTGGTTTAATTTTGAATATATTTGGTATTAAGATGACATTTGCGGTATGCAGTTTATTCTTTATTATTAGTTCAGTATTATTATTATTTGTTAAAGTAAAAGAAACCCCAGTTAAGAGAGAAGAAGGTGAAAAGAAGCTATTTAAAATATTTCCAAGTATTATAAGAGATGTAAAAGAGGGGATTATCTATTCATTTAAAAATAAGAAACTAAGATTTGCTCTGATTCATTTGTTTTTATTACAAGTAGTTGCTTTAATCCTAGTTACTATTGTCTTTAGGATTGGAAATGAAATATACGGGGTATCTCCTCGTACAGCTGGGGTGGTTGTTTTTGCTCCTATTATAATAGGATTACTAACTGGTGTGGTTACTTTAAATACATTTTTCAGAAATATGAGGAGGCCAAAGTTAATTTGGCTGGGAACAATTTTTAGTTCTATTAGTTTTGGATTTATGTTTTTAATTTCAATAGGAAATGGGATATTGTCCGAATTATTTTTAGATGAGGTTATTGCAACATTAAGTCTTATTGGAATAGGTATATCAATACCTTTTCTTTTGATTCCAGCACAGGCTTTAATTTATGAAAGAACAAAAACAGATTATAGAAGTAGGGTATTGGGTATATGGCAAGCATTAACTTCTTCTTTTGCATCAATAGTTGCTACAGTATTTGGTTTTATTAACGATGAAATTGGGAATATATCAGTAGCAATTTTACAAATAGTTATTGTGGATTTGATTTATTCAGCAATAATTTTATTTTTATTAAAAAAGAGAAAAATATGACTAGCATGTTAGATTTTAACATGACAATTTTTTTAATTTCTCAAATTATAAGTGGTTTTATTGTGGGATTTATGATGTGGAGGAAACGCGAATTATTAAAAGTAAGGAGTGAGAAGGTGTTCAATTATATGTTTTTGTATATAATTTTCTCTATTCTTGTAGGTAGATTGTCTTATGTAGTACAGAATTTTGATCAATTTGAACAAATATCATGGTCAATATACCCATACTATTTTGACCCAGGAGCCGAGAGAGTATGGCTTAGACAAATGCCGTGGATAATACTGAAATTTTGGGACAATGGAATTAATTATTCCATGTTATTATTTGGAGGTGCATTATTTACTGCTATTTACTATAAAATAGCACATATTGAAAATATTAAAGTTTACTTGAATATTGCTATGGTATCTTTATGTGTTGGGCAGATTATCCAAATTATTGGTTTTTTTATAGGAGGCTTTTATATAGGTAAATTAACAGATTCATTTATTGGAATAAAATATATTGGTTATGATGCCAATAGAATTCCTGTGCAATTAATTGAAGTAGCAGCAATGATCATTATGATTTTGATATTTAACTATTTAAAGAAAATAAAGAAGAGCAGTTTAATTTTTGGATTATATTTTTTTATATTCAGCTGGCTTGAAATAGTAGTTGATTATCTGAAAGATTATGGAGATGAGATCGAGCCTAAAGCTGGTTATATAGATATTTATGGTGTGAATTCTACTCAAGTTTTCTATTTATTTGTGATTCTTATTAGTATATTAATAATAGTATTTTCATATCAAGGAGGAGGCTTATATAGTTTAGAGGAAAGAGAGAGTATAAAGTCTAATCAAGGTTTTAATAAAGATAATCAAATGGAGAGTGGTTCAGGTAAAGTAAGGAATATTAAAAAAACTTTTAGTTATAAAGATTTTCGGTCTTCTTATTCTACTTATAGAAAAAGCAGGGTATCTTTATTTGCTTGGTTAAAGAGAAATTTGTTCAGAAAGCGGAAATCAGATTCAGATACTTAATAATTTTATAAGGAGTTCTCTGTGAAATTTATATTTAAAGTGTTAAGCCATGATGAAGGGTCAAGACTTGATATTTATTTATCCTCAAAGTGAAAGAATATTCCAAGGAATATAGTTCAAAGATTAATAGGTATTGGAAATGTAGAGATAAATGGAGTAATAGTAGAAAAGAATAGCTTATTAGTAAATAAAGGAGATGAGATAAAGATTAACACTGATTATAAAGAAGATGTTATTAAGTCAAAAGAAATATTATATAAAGATATTCCTATTAATATTGTTTATAAAGACGATAATTTATTAGTTGTTAATAAGCAAACTGGACTAGTAGTTCACCCAGCAAAGGGGAATTATGATAATACCTTATTAAATGGGTTAGAGTATAAGTATAATAAAGATAAGAATAGTAAGGAAAAGCTAAGTTTTTATCTTATAAATAGAATAGATAAAGATACTTCTGGGATAGTATTGGTAGCTTTAAATCGTAGAGCCTTATGGTTTTTTTCGAGACAATTTGAGGAAAGAGATGTAGAAAAATACTATATTGCTGTTGTAAATGGAGATATAAGCAACTTGTTTAAAAATAAAAAGAAGTATTGTTGTTCCAATTATATCGGTCGTAATCCTAAAAACAGAAAGAAGTTTTCAGTTGTTGATAAAGATAAAGGAAGATTAGCTACTACGGATTTTTATTGTTTGGATAAAAAAGAGGATGATAAATTTGGTAAAACTTCTATTGTACTGGCACGATTAAGAACTGGACGTACGCATCAGATAAGAGTCCATTTATCACAATTAGGTTACCCTATTGTTGGTGATAATTTATATGGTAGTGAAGATTATGATCGTATGATGCTTCATTCATATCTGGTTAGAATTAATATGTTTGATCGGAGGAGTGATAGGACATTTAGAGCTCCTATTCCAAAAGCTTATGAAGAATTTTTTGATCTAAATAATATTATTAAAAAGATTGATAATATAATTAGTAAAAATGATGAATCTATTTAATAAAATAAAAAGGAAGTGGTTTGTTAGGAATAAGAAACGGGCTAGAAGTAAGATAAGTTTAGGATTTAGCAGATTTTCAAAAAAAAAGGTAAAGAAGATAAGAAAATACAACTTTAAGAATTCAATTGTTATCTCTTTACTTATATTATTGTTATTATTATTAGTTTTTTGGATTGGATTTTGTATATATAAAGTAATAAATCTGAAATTGAATTTAGCATATAAAGATAGTATTAGTCAGGATAGAGAGGACTGGACGGCAGAGGATAAGATAAATTTATTATTAGTTGGTATGGATTCAAGGGAAGATAGTTATGGATATATAGATGCTCTGGCTATTCTTATGTTAGATCCAAGAGATCATAGTGTCGGAATTTTCAATATAAACAGTAATGTATCTGTTTTTTTAGCAGAACAAGATAAATATGTTAAGATAAAAAGTCTTTATAATGAAGGTATATTTAGTGGCAATTCGGTTCCAATTAGTCTTGTTATTCAAGGAGTAGAAGATCTTACATCAATCAGAATCGATAGATATATTATGTTAAATGAAGATGAGACTGTTAATATAGTAGATTCTTTAGGTGGTGTATATATAAATAACTCTCAAGAAATTATTGACAAAGATATAAGTGGGGGAAATGGAAGTTTCAATCTAAAGAGTGGTAGTTTTAGATTAACCGGAAATGATTTTTTGAATTATTTAAGAGTTGATGATGATGGAGTTGATAATAAATTGATGCGTCAAGTTGATGGATTAGAAGGATTTCTTAAAAGAGTGTCAAGTTATATGCTATTTATTAAATTTCCCTATATTATAGATGAGATATCCGATGAGGTTTATACAGATTTAACTAAAAAGGAATTGTTTTATTTTGCCTATGAAGTTATGCGTCTTAGTGATATAAGGTCGTCTTATATGAAAGAATCATCATTAAATAAAGTAGATGGAATTTTATTGGTAGTAGAAGATGAGTTAGATAAGGATATTCAGACTGTCTTTATAGATAATTCTGTTGGAAAGGAACAAGCAAGAGTTGAAATATTTAATTCAACAAGTATTAAGGGACTGGCTGCATATAGGGCGAGATGGCTAAGGAATATAGGTGTTGACGTAATAAGAGTGGGTGACTCAGCTGAAGTATTTGAAAAAACAACTATATATACAAGGGAAAAAGGGAAATATGATAATACAATAAATGCTGTAGTAGAATCTTTTCCAGAGGAGTTTGAGATTTATGAAGGAGAGATGCCTGGATGGGTTTGCACTGGTGATATTATTATTGTTTTAGGCAATAATGGTGAGGTTTGATCTTTTTATGAGTTAAGATAAGTATGATAAAATAAAAAGGTAGTATAATATGGACTCTATTAATCTAGAACAAATATTCGAAATATTTGGTTATATATGGGATCAAATTAATTGGAATAAGGTCTCAGGATATTACAAGTACGGGATCATAGCTGTAGTATTTATATTATCTTTAATAATTATTAAGAAGATTATATCTAAGTTTAGAGCTGTAAACGAATATATAGAAAATGGGATTGCTTTTATTGTAGAATTTCCCTTAATGGGGAATAAAGGGGAGAAATTAGAAAGTGTTTTAGAGGAGCTATATAAGGAGATTTATGATAAGTTTGGAAGAAAATATTATTTTGCAGTAGAAATATTAATTAGAGCAGATAGGGAATATTTTTTCTTTTATGTACCAAGAAAGATCTATGATGATGTGAAGTTTATATTAAAGAAAAATTTTAGTGTAAAGATAGTTACAGAATCAAGAGAGAAGTTTATTGAGAAGATGAATTCGGACATAATTGGATATGATCTAGAATTAGGAAAAGATTTCATTTTCCCTTTGAATCTTAAGAGGAGAACAGATATTAGGAGTATAGTTCAAAAGAATGAATTGGTTATGATACAAATAGTATGTAGACCAACTGGTGATAGATGGAGGAAGAACTTAGAGAGATATTTACAAGAATTGAAGAAAGGGAAGGATAAGATTAAGTTTTATTCAGGATGCTCTGGAGGGTTTATAGGATTTATATTAGTTACTTTTTCCTTTTTGGGAGACTTATTAACGTCAGTAATACATGGTGAGGGTATAAACAGAGAAGATGATAAAAAGTTTGTTAAGGATGAATTAAAAGGAAAATATGATGCTATAAAAAGGAAGCTAGATAAAATAGGTTATGAGACTGCTGTAAGGGTATTTGTTGATAGCAGTGATATGGACAGAGAGTATCAAATATTAGATAAGTTGTTAGAAGTATTATCTGTAGATGAAGATGACGAATATTCAAATAGTTATGTTGTAAAGAGGTTGTATAAGAAATTCAAAGATAGAAACAAAAATGAGTTGATTTTTGCAAATATTAATAAGGATTCCTTAGATATACTTAATAGAGACGAAGTATCTAGACTGATATTATTATTAGGAGGATTTGATTAATATAATGTAAATTTCTTTCAATCTTTAATAAAACACTTTATTTATTTTATTTTTATGAAAGGGGTATAATAACTTAGTTAAATAGATAAATTTTGTTTATAATTGATATGTCGGGTCACTCTAAATGGAAGAAGATAAAGAGACAGAAAGAGTCTTCTGATCAAAAGAAGGGAAATTTGTTTACAAAACTTGGTCAGGCTATTACCACGGGTGTGAAGGAGGGGGGTGGTAAAAATCCCGATATGAATTTCATGCTAAGGATAGCTTTAGATAAAGCAAAAGAAGCAAATATGCCAAAAGATACCATAGAACGTGCTATAGATAAGGGTGCAGGAATCAGTGATAAAGGATCTATGGAAGATGTAACTTATGAAGTAGTAGGAGAGGGGGGAGTAGCTATTTTAATAGATTGTATGACAGATAATAGAAACAGGACTATATCTGAGATTAGAAATATTCTTTCAGGTATTAGCGGATTTTCTATCGGTAGCGGAAGTGTAGGATGGCAGTTTAAATCAAGAGGGAGAGTTGTGATACAGCCTTTCATTAAAGAGGAAGTTGTAATTAAAGGGAAAAAGGAAATTAAATATAACGAAGCCAGTAAGGAGGATTTAATACTTGAGATAATGGAGATTGAAGGAGTAGAGGATATTTCCGAAAGAAAGGATAAGGATGAGGAGGGGGAGGAAGTGAGCGTGATAGATGTTTTTGTTGATAGGAACAAGTTACAATATGTATATAATGAATTTGAGAAGAAAAATATAAAAATTTTAAAAGCTGAAATAGTAAAAATTGCAAAAAACGAGATAGATGTAGATGAAAAAGTAAGGGAGAGGATTAATACTGTTATTAAGCAAATAGAAGCTCTAGAAGATGTATCAGCAGTATGGACGAATATAAATTTACAATAGAGAATAAGGATATTATGAAAAAAGGCATTAGAGCGTTGGGGATTGATTGCGGAATAGCATTGACGGGTTGGGCTGTGATTGAGAGATTGACTAAGATAAGAAGTAAGCCTCCAAATTTAATTGATTTTGGAGTGATTAAGACAAAGGCAGGAGAGGATATGAGTGATAGATTAGTTTTGTTATATAAAGAAGTAATAAAACTAATAGATAAATACAAACCAGATACTGCAGCTGTAGAAGGTTTATTTTATTTTAAAAATAAAAAGACAATAATAAGTGTAGGGCAGGCAAGGGGGGTAATCTTATTAGCGATTAAAAGTAAAAATATTCAATCCTATGATTATACTCCTTTGCAGGTAAAACAAGCTGTTACCGGATATGGTAAGGCTTCAAAAAAACAAGTTCAGAGAATGGTAAAGTCAATTTTGAATTTAAAAGAAATACCAAGACCTGATGATGCAGCAGATGCAGTTGCTATTGGGATTTGTCATTTAAATTCATTAAATATAAATAAATTTCAGAACAAAGTTAAATGATTGGATTTTTGAAAGGAGAAGTAAAGTATATATTAAAAGACTCTATAATAATAGATTGTAATAGTGTTGGTTACAGAGTAAATATGGAAGATGGAGAGTTCAAAGAAGGAAGTAAGGTAGAGTTATTTGTATATACTCATGTGAGGGAAAATGAGATAAGTTTATATGGCTTTAAAGAGTTAGACGAGTTAAACATATTTGAATTGTTAATTGGAGTTAGTGGAGTTGGACCAAAAGTTGCTTCATCACTTGTTAATGAATTAGGTTACACTAGGATAGTGGATTCAGTTTTACAAAAAGATGCAAAGGGTTTAAAAATTAAAGGTGTAGGTATAAGAACAGCAGATAAGATAATATTGGAATTAAAGAATAAACTTTCAGATATGGGGGTTAATTTAAGCAAAAAGGATAGAAGTAAGCTAAGAAGTAACAGAGATTTACAAAATAAATTAGATGAAGCCTGTGAGGCGTTAGAAACGCTAGGATATTCAAATAGGAATATTGAGAAGTGTATTTCTGATATTGAGGATGTCGATAAAATTATTGAAATGGATATAGAAGAATTGGTAAGATATTTTTTAAAGAAAGTTAAGTAATAAATATGAAGAAGATAAATAAAGAAAAGAAAGTTCAGGGAATGGATAATGAATTTGAAAATTCTTTAAGGCCGAGGAGATTTAATCAGGTAATTGGTAGAGCTAAGGAGAAGAAGAATTTAAAGATAATGATAGAAGCTGCTCAAAAAAGAGGGGAGGCAGTTGATCATATTTTATTCTATGGACCGCCTGGACTTGGAAAAACTACACTTGCAAATGTGATGGCAAATGAGTTAGGTGTTGAGATATTTGTCACTTCTGGTCCTGCTATAGAGAGACAGGGAGATTTAGCTTCAATATTAACAAATATACCGAAACAGGGGGTACTTTTTATAGATGAGATTCATAGGTTGCATAGATCAGTTGAAGAGATATTATATCCGGCTATGGAAGATAGGGCTATAGATATTGTTATTGGCAAAGGACCTTCTGCGAGGACTTTAAGACTAGATTTAGAGGATTTTTCAATAGTAGGAGCGACGACACGGATAGGTTTGATTAGTTCTCCAATGAGGAACCGATTTGGTGCTTGTATGAGGCTGGATTTTTATAAAAATGATGAATTAAAGGAATTAGTATTTCAAAAGGCAGATATATTAAGAATAAAAATTGATGATGATGCAGCTTATGAGATTTCAAAAAGATCCCGAGGTACTGCTAGAATTGCTATTAGACATTTAAAAAGGGTTAGGGACTATATAGAAGTTTTGAATTTAGATAAAATAGATTTGGAAGTAACTGAAAAGGTTCTTAAAATGCATGAGATAGATAAGGCAGGACTTGATTATATTGATAGAAAGATATTAAAATTAATTATAGAAGATTTTGATGGAGGTCCTGTTGGAATATCAACTATTGCAGCAGCTTTATCTGAAGAAGAATCTACTATCTCTGATGTCTATGAAGCATATTTGATTCAGGTAGGGTTTATAAAAAGAACACCTAGAGGTAGAGTTGCAACTGATAAAGCATATAAGCATTTAGGTATAAGGAGGAATAAAGATAAGAGTGATAAAAAAAACAGGAAATTATTATAAAATATTAAATATAATAAATAGATGAAATTAAGATCAAAAGCTATAATAGTGAGTATACTATTTATTTTCATATATTTAATTCTTCAGATAGTTGATTTAAAAGAATTTATAGGTGTTAATCAGGAGGTAATAAAGGCAGCTATTATGTCGGTAATCTTTTTAGTTGGTTTATATTGGGTAGTTGGGTTCAATATTAATGGGATTAGATTCGTTACGATACTTGGATATTTTTCTTATATAGTTTTTATTTTTTCACTTTTCCTTGAGTTAATAGTTTTTCAGAATGTCGGTAGAATTAGTGAGAAGACTATATCTTTGTTAATATTATTTATTTTTGGAATAACAATATATTTTTTAATTCTTACAGCTAACATATTAAACATATCATATATATCGAGGATTCCTTTAGCACAAGCAGCAAAGGCTGCAAATTTTTTATTTACTTTGTTTGGTGCCTACTTCTCATTTCTTTTGATATTAAGGATAGCTACAGATATACAGTTTAAGTTAATTCCGTTCGTATTGGTGGTGTTTTTGTTGACATTAAATACATTTTGGTTTAAGAAGGAATCTTTTAAACAGCTTTTTGGAGAGACAATTGCTGTTGTGTTATTTATGTTAACAATGTTTGTAGTATTTTTGGTATGGCCTCTTTCTGTTGAGGTAGCAGCTATGTTCTACATAATAATATTTTATATATTACTCGGTTTAGGTTTAGAGGAAAGAGAAACTACTTCAACATTAATGGGAATCGAATATACTATCTTGTTAGTAATTGCTGGTTTTATACTTCTAAAACTTACTAATTGGGGAATTAACGGTCCAATTATATAAGAATCTTCTTTAGTTGTATTGATTAAAGGAATGCTTGCCTTGATTATTTAGTAATTTTTTTTATTTTTCCTGGATAGAATAGGGCGTTTCATAGTGATGTTTATAGAGAGTAGGGGAGTTAAAAGTCAGAGTAAATTAATTATAGGGTACTCAACTATAGGTCCTCTTGTATTATTATTTTATTAATTAAAAAAATAAATTTATTATAAGTAGTTAATAATTATTAATTTCAAAAGTAATCTATCAAGAAAATTAATACTATTTGTGTTAAACAGTGTGATAAATGTAATGTTTCATAATGTTACGGAGGTGTGGATAACTAATTGTATAAAAAATAGCAAATATTAACTAAGAATGATAATAAATAATAATCAAGTAGTTGGCGAATGT
>CAZNER010000054.1:1141-13458 GCA_964572065.1 uncultured Candidatus Saccharibacteria bacterium | reverse complement strand
TTAGAAAAAAAACCTATATCTCCCTTTCCTATACTAACTACATCAGATATAACTTCGTTTATTTTATAAGCAAAAATATTCTTAAAATTATTTATAATCCACGTAGGACAACTATAAATTTGTTTAGTTAACTTAATAGCTTTATTTATGTCAAATCCTTCCAATGTTTCGACCAAAGGCACCTCTACTGACTGCTGTAAATTTGATCCTTTCTTAATCAATAAATCTGTAAGTCTCTTTATTTCATCACTAATTGGTGCCTCTTCAACACCAAAAAAATACTGAATAGGCTTTTTTAAAACTTCAGCAATCTTTTCCAAATTTTTTCTTGGACTGCTCTTACCATTTTCATATCTCGAAATCATCTCCCATGTAACACCTATTTTTTTAGCTATATCTGCTTGAGTCATCTGTGATTCAAGCCTAGCCTTCTTTATCTGTAAGCCAATTCTTTTATCGTTCATTTAAAACTAAATAACAACTTATATATATTAATATATCATATTTTAAGAAACATAAACAATAATTCAAATAATATTTTATCTACTATTATGATACAATAGAAAGATGTAATTTATATTAATAATATGAATATTAGAAACTTTTCCATCATAGCCCATATAGACCATGGGAAATCAACCCTTGCAGATAGATTGTTAGAAAAAGCAGGTTCCATTAAAAAACATGAAATGAAAGAAAGAATAATGGATACCTTGGAACTCGAGCAGGAAAAAGGCATAACAATCAAATTACAAACTGCAAGAATGAAATGGAAATATACCGGACAAGATAAAATAATTAAAGGACAGAAGTATATTTTAAATCTAATAGATACACCTGGTCATATTGATTTCTCGTATGAAGTATCTCGCTCTATAGCTGCATCCGAAGGTGTTGTTCTCCTAGTTGATGCAACCCAAGGTATTCAAGCGCAAACAATCTCAAACTTTTACAAAGCTTTAGAAAAAAATCTTGTCATTATACCAGCAATTTCCAAAATTGACTCTTCAAAAGCAAATATTCAAAAAACTAAAGAATCATTAGTAGAACTACTTGGGTTTAAAAAAGAAGAAATTATTCTAACATCAGGCAAAACAGGTGAAGGGGTAGAAAAACTCTTAAATACAATTATAGCAAAAATTCCTCCTCCCACACAATTAAATAAAAACACAAAAATATTAATCTTTGACACTCTTTTTCACAACCATAAAGGTGTAATAGCTCTTATCAAGGTAGTATCAGGTGAAATAAAACATAGCGATATTCTGTATGCAATACAAAAGAAAATAAAAATTGAACCAATAGAAATCGGCTACTTAAGACCCAAACTTGAAAAACAAAAATGCTTAAGAAATGGAGAAGTCGGCTATATTGCAACTGGACTAAAAGATATTAAAAAAATCCATGTTGGAGATACTATTACCAGATTCAATGAATCCAAGAAAAACAAAGTCGCGCCAGTACCTGGATATTCAGCACCAAAACCTATGGTTTTTGCGAGTCTTTATCCTACCAAGACAGAAGAATTTGAAGATTTTAGTCAAAACTTAAAAAAGTTGGCACTTAACGATGCTGCTCTAACCTATGTAAAAGAAAAATCACCGATACTAGGTTCGGGTTATTGTTGTGGATTTTTAGGATTATTACATCTTGAAATAACCCAAGAACGACTATCAAGAGAATTTGACACAGAAATATTCACAACAGTACCAAGTGTTCTTTACAAACTAGATTTATTAACAGATGATCCTAAAAAGATCAGTTCAGTTTCCGTCCCTATATTTGATAAGAGAAATAAACTTTTGGTTCGCAATGCAAGTGAATTTCCAAGACCCGAAATAATTGACAATTCATATGAGCCATGGGTCAAACTAGAAATAATTACCCCTACTAACTATATGGGTCCAATTATTGAACTTGTAAAAAATAGTCGGGGAATTTATGAAAATACTGAATACTTATCTCTAAATAAAAAATCAAATCTAAATAATTATGTAATTCTGAAATTTGAAATTCCTACAACTGAAATTATTACAACATTCTTTGACAACTTAAAATCAGTATCAAAAGGTTATGCTTCAATGGATTATGAATTTCTTGAGTATAGAGAAACAGATATTGTTAAAGTCGCTATACTAATTAACTATGAACAAGTAGCTGCTTTCTCATTCATATCTTATAGAAACTTTGCTCAAAAGCGTGCTAGAAAATTGACCGAGAAATTAGCAGATGTTATACCAAGACAGCAATTTCAAATTCCAATTCAAGCTTCAATTTCAGGAAAAATAATAGCTAGAACTGACATTAAAGCATACAGAAAAGATGTGACATCTAAACTATATGGAGGAGATGTTACGAGGAAAAAGAAGCTTTTAGAAAAACAGAAAAAAGGTAAAAAGAGACTAAAAAAATTTGGTAAGATTGATATTCCTAAAGAAGCTTTCCTTGCTGTATTAAAAAATGATTAATAATTTATTGTATTTAAACTTAACTCAACATCAAAAAAATATTTTATTGCTAAATCAGAAGTAAAAACAATCTGAAACTCATCATTAGAATTTGAATTTATATCTAACTCAGCTTCTTTATAATTATCACCATCATATAACTGATACATTAAGTCACCTTTTCTTACATAAATAAATACATCCTCTATTTCTCTTCTATCCGAAAAAACCTCTGCTCTAACTCTTACTAACTCACTATTATTATTAATTATTTCTCCTATACTAAAATGTTCATCTAATTGATTTCCCGGTGCTATATGAAAATTAACACTATATTTACCATTTTCCTTTGTAAAATCATTAATAAATACTCTATCAGAACTACTAAAATTCCTCTCTATGACAAAATCATTTTCCGAATTATTCCTAGAAGTTGAAACACCAGCTACATTTGATGCTCCAGCATTATATAACTTTGGATCAAGATTAAAAGACACTAATAAGGGAATAATAAATATAATGAGTAGGAAATTAAGTAAAAATATATCACTTACAATTCCGAGCAGTTTTTTCATAAATTATATTCATATTATAAATTTATAATTCCTATATACAAGATATCTCAAAATAAGCTTAGAGTCAATTCAATTCATAAGTTTATGACCATTTGATCTCATTTATTTCTATCTGCATATTCTTTAATATCCTCAAGATTAGTACTATTATAGTATCCTTTAGGAAAAATCTCTTTAAAATTTACTACTTCATGCCCCTTTGAACATGCAACTATTATCTTTATATCCTCCTGCACAACTTGAATAAATTGTGCAATATACTGCCTGCAAACCCCACAGGGGTATGAAAAATTACCTCGTGTATCAAACACACATAAAGCTCTAAACTTATACTTCCCGTGAGATACAGCATTATCAATTGCACATATTTCACTACAATTTCCTAAACCCGAAATGCTATTTTCAACATTGCATCCTGTAAACATACTACCATCATAAGCCAGAATACTACTTCCCATTTTATGTTTATTATATGGTACAAAAGCATTTTCTGCTGCTTTTTTTGCCAGCTTTATCATTTTCTTTATTACATCTTCTGTAATTTCTATATCTTTTAATATAATAATTTAATCTTATGCTAATAAATTACGCCCAGTCATAGTACTAGGTTTTCGAATCCCCATAACTGCTAAAATAGTAGGTGCTACATCAGCCAGTATACCAAGACTTAACTCTCTTCTTTTTACATTTTTCGAAATAAATATAAAAGGCACAGGATTAGTTGAATGTTCTGTATCAACTTTTCCAGTCTGTAAATTTATCATCTCCTCAATATTACCATGATCAGCAATTACTATCATTGCTCCTCCCATCATTAAAGTAGTATCTACCACTTTTTTTAAACATTTATCTGTAACCTCGACAGCCTCTACTGCTGCATCTAAAACACCTGTATGACCTACCATATCAGGATTTGCAAAATTTATTACTATAAAATCATATTCTTTAGACATAATTTTTTTATTAACTGTTTCAGTAACCTCATAAATACTCATCTCGGGTTTCTGATCGTAAGTAGTCACATCTTTAGGTGAAGGGATTTCAATTCTATCTTCACCATCATAAGGAATATTATTGCCACCATTCATAAAATAAGTAACATGAGGAAATTTTTCAGACTCAGCAATTCTAAGCTGTCTCATGCCTGCCTCAGAAACAATCCTCCCTATAGGCAATTTAATATCTTCAGGCGGGAAGGCAGCTAATTCTGGTATCCCTTTCTCATATTCATTCATTCCCACAAAAAGTAAATTTTCAATCTTCTCTCCTCTATCCCAGCCTTTAAAATCATCTTGAATAAAAGCTTTTGTAAGTTGTATAGCTCTATCTGTTCTAAAATTAAAAAATATAACTGCATCATTCTTTTCAATTTTAGCCTTTGGTTCACCATCATCATCTTGTATTACTTTTGGCTCAATATATTCATCGGTCTCACCTATATTATAAGCATCTTGTATTGCTTCCCTCCAATTTTTATATCCCTTACCTTCTCCTAAAGTAAGCAATTCATAAGCTAACTTTATTCTGTCCCATCGCTCATCTCGATCCATAGGAAAAAACCTTCCTATTATACTAGCAATTTCTCCAATATTATTTCTTTGACATTCAGCTTCAATCTCTTCAATATAAGCAGTAGAACTCTTCGGAGGAGTATCTCTGCCATCAGTGAAAACATGCAGAAACAACTTACCCTGTTCAACACCATTTTTCCTACACAGATCTATACAGGCAAAAGCATGATTCATTGAAGAATGAACATTTCCCCTGCTTATTAAACCAATTAAATGCAATTTACCTCCTGTCTTTTTGATATGCTCAACAGCCTTTAATAAAGATCTATTATGATAGAAACTCTTATTTTCAATTGCTCTATTTATTCTTGGTAACTCCTGAAAAACAACTTTTCCAGCACCAATATTAGTATGTCCTACTTCACTATTTCCATTTATACCTGATGGTAAACCAACTGCACTTCCTGAGGCATGTAAATAGCAATGAGGGTATTTGAACCAATATGAATCTAGCGCTGGTGTTTTTGCTAAAGTAACAGCATTCCCTGGACCTGGCGGAGCAACTCCTAAACCATCCAAAATCATTAACAAAATAGGTTTAGGTCTTTTGATTTCATAATTAGGATCCATAAAGTTCTTGTAGAATTAATATAATATTATGATTAATTCTAGTGGAAATATTTTTAAGTGTAAAGCTATTAAAAATAACAGGAGTGTACTTATATATAAGTACACCCCTGCCCCCACCTTTTTCCTCGATCTAGCGAAATGATATTAAATTCTTACAAATTAACACCACTCACTATTACCCCAGAATCTTTAGAGGAAAAAGCTTAAAATAGTAATTATTTAAAAGCTTTACTATCTAATACTTGTATCTCATCTGAAATAACAGTTAAATCTGCTTTTGGTTCGCCCTTTTTTGAAAGATAAGTTTTTACAGCTAAATCACCTACACTTCTTACTAGCATACCTTTATTGAAGTTCTTACTCTTATTAGCCAAATTTCCAAATATTAGTATTTGATAATACGTAGCAACGTCTTCTTCTTTCCCCTTTTTATTCTTTATCACACTATTCACCGCAACCCTAACCTTTGAATATTGCTTTTTGGATTTTGACTTCTGTAGTTCAGGTTTAACAACAACCCTACCGATTATTTCAATCTTTTGTTTATTCATATTTTATGAAATAATATAATATATAATATAATCTTATATTCTATATACTATATAATCTTATTCTATGTCAAATTACATCTGTGTATATATTATATACATTTTGTAAGTTTATCTTAATATTATAAGCTTTTTAATAATATAAAATTACTAAATTTCAAATATTTTTCAGTTCTAAATTCTTATGCTATACTGACCTGAATTAAATTTAGATAAATTAATATGATAAAAAAAACAAAAATTATCGCAACAATAGGTCCCTCAAGCTGGGATAAAAAAATTCTTAAGGAAATGATTCATAATGGTCTCAATGTAGCCAGAATAAATGCTTCTTTTGCTAATCATGCTGAACTTAGAAGAGTATCAAAAAAGATACACAAATTATCAGATAGTATTGCAATCATGATGGATACAAAAGGACATAAAATTAGAATATCTAACTTCAGTAAACCAATTAAACTTAAGAATAAATCAAGTTTTTCACTATATACACAAAAAGTTAAATCAGGTGTATATCTTGTTACTGAATCAAATTTAAACCTAGAAAAACAGATCCCCATAGGAACTACAATTCTAATAGATGATGGTCTGATAAAATTAAAAGTTAAAAACATTAAAGATAAAAAACTAGTATGCAAAGTTATACAAGGTGGTTTTTTGACAAAAAGTAAAACAGTAAATATACCCGGAGTTCATATAGAATTTCCTGATTTGTCTAAAAAAGACTATGAAGACATATTATTTGCTAAAAAAGCTAATTTCGATTTTATAGCTGCTTCATTTATCCGAAATGTAAATGACGTAAAGGCTATTAAAAATCTTATCGATGGCTCAAATACGAAATTAATAGCAAAGATAGAAGATAGGGAAGGTGTTGAAAATTTCGAAGATATCCTTAAAGAAGTTGATGGTATAATGATTGCACGTGGTGACTTAGGTGTCGAGATCCTTGCTGAAAAAGTCCCTACTCTTCAAAAAGAATTTATAGAAAAATGCAATGAATTAGGAAAACCTGTCATAGTAGCTACTCAAATGCTTCAATCAATGACTAATAATATTACTCCAACAAGAGCTGAAGTAAATGATGTCGCCAATGCGATATATGATGGAGCTGATGCTGTAATGCTTTCAGCAGAAACAAGCACCGGTAAATATCCAATTAAGGCAGTATCAGTTATGAATCGCATTGCTTTGTCTATAGAAAATTCAATTCAGTCAGTGGACAGAAAACATTCACCTTTAGCAAAACCTACAACAAATGCCATTGCTAAAGCAGTAATTGACAGCTGTTATTCTCTTCCCATTGATAAAATTTTAGTAGCAACAGCTACTGGTACTACAGCAAAAACTATCGTACGATTTAGACCTAAACAACCAGTTTTTGCATTTACAAAAGATAATTACTCGAAAAGAAAATTAGCTTTATCTAGAGGCATTGTATCTGACATATTATCCAAATCATCTTTAACAAGAGATCGAGGAGTTAAAATCATTGTTCAAACTGCAAAAGATAAGGGATATGTATCAAACTCGGACTTAGTTATTGTCGTTGCAGGTGCTAATATAATGGGACAAAGAGGAACGAATATGCTTGAAATTAATAGAGTCGAACAAATTATATAAATTTAATATCTATACTATGAACAAAGATAAATCATTTATACTTTGGTTCTCAGAATTAGATAATGACGATGTTGCTTTAGTTGGTGGTAAAAACGCTTCATTAGGAGAAATGTATCAAAAATTGACGTTAAAAGGAATCGAAATACCAAATGGATTTGCTCTTACGTCTTATGCTTACAGATACTTCTTATCAAAAAACAAATTAGATAAAAAAATAAAAATAATTCTAAAAGGATTAGATACATCTAATGTTAAAAATTTATCAAAAAAAGGTGGCAAAGTAAGACAATTGATTTTAGCATCACCATTCCCTCGAGAGTTAGAAGAAAGTATAAAGAAAGCATATAAAAGTCTATCTAAAGAATATAATACTTCTAATCTCGATGTAGCAGTTAGAAGTAGTGCAACTAGTGAAGATTTACCTTCAGCCTCATTTGCCGGACAACAAGAATCTTATCTAAATATTCAAGGTAAATATACATTAATTGAAACATGCAAAAAATGTATAGCCTCACTTTTCACAAACCGCGCTATTTCATATCGGGAAGATAAAGGGTTTGATCATTTTAGTGTTGCACTTTCTGTAGGTGTACAAAAAATGGTTCGATCAGATAAAGCAAGTTCTGGAGTAATGTTCACAATAGACACTGAATCCGGATTCGATAATGTAATATTAATTAACTCTTCATGGGGACTGGGTGAAAATATAGTTAAAGGAAGAGTTACACCCGATGAATTCCTTATATTTAAACCTATGCTAAACACTAAATACAATTCGATTATTTCAAAAGAACTTGGCAGTAAAAAATTAAGGATGATTTACTCTTTAGAAGGTAATAAAAGCACCAAAAATCTAGAAACCTCAGCCACTGACCAATATAAATTTTCTCTAAAAGATAAAGAAATTATAAAACTTGCTGAATGGGGAAACATGATTGAAAAGCATTATAAAATGCCTATGGATATAGAATGGGCAAAAGATGGAAAATTAAACAAACTTTTTATTGTTCAAGCTAGACCCGAAACTGTGCATGCCCAAAGAAAAAAGAACTTTTACGAAGATCACGAATTGACAAAAAAAAGCAAAGTATTATTAGAAGGTACAGCAATAGGATTTAAAATAGGACAAGGCAAAACTCAATTAATAAAAGACGTTCAAAACATCTCGAAATTCAGAAAAGGAAATGTACTAATTACTGACATGACTGATCCTGATTGGGAGCCGATAATGAAAAAAGCTTCGGCTATAGTAACTAATTTAGGAGGTAAAACATGTCATGCTGCTATAGTTTCTAGAGAGTTAGGTATACCCTGCATAGTTGGCACAAAAGTTGGTACTGAACTTTTACCTAAATATAAAAAAATTACAGTTAGTTGTGCAGAAGGAGAAGTAGGAAAAATATATAAAGGAATACTTCCTTTCAAGATTATAAAAACAAACCTTTCAAAAATACCAGAAACTAAAACTAAAATAATGTTGAATCTTGGCAATCCAAATGCAGCTTTTGAAAATTCACACTTGCCAAACGATGGAGTTGGTCTTGCAAGACAAGAATTTATCATTTCAAATTACATTAAAATCCACCCAAATGCTCTAATATATCCTGAGAAATTAAAAGATAAAGAAACAAAGGATAAAATAAAAGAAATGATAAAAGGCTATAAAGATGGAATCACCTATTATATTGAAAAATTATCACAGGGGATTGCTAGAATTGCCTCTGCATTTTATCCTAAGGATGTAATTGTCAGGCTTTCCGATTTTAAAACCAGTGAATATGCAAACCTATTAGGAGGAAAATATTTCGAACCAAAAGAAAACAACCCAATGTTGGGTTTCAGAGGCGCTGCAAGATATAATAGCAGAAATTTCAAACAAGCATTTAAGCTTGAATGTAAAGCTTTGAAAAAAGTCAGAAATGAACTGGGATTAACAAATGTCCAAATACTTGTCCCATTCTGTAGGACTATTAAAGAAGGAAAACAAGTCTTAGAGATGATGAAAAAATATGGTCTAAAAAGAGGACAAAACAATTTAAAGATTCTTGTAATGTGTGAAATCCCTTCAAATGTAATCTTAGCAGATGAATTCTCTAAAATATTTGACGGGTTTAGTATTGGCACTAATGATCTGACTCAATTAATCCTTGGGCTTGACCGTGATAGCGAGCTTGTAAGTAATTTGTATGATGAAAGAGATAAAGCAGTAAAGAGAATGGTGTCAGAAATAATCAAAATTGCACATCAAAATAATAGAAAAGTCGGTATATGCGGAGAAGCACCTTCAAATTATCCTGAGTTTGCTAAATTTTTAGTCAGAAATAAAATTGATTCAATGTCACTCGAACCTGATAGTATCATAAAAACAAGAATAAAAATTTCTAAAATGAAATAGTATCTTTCATCAAATATACAAAAAAAAGAGCCTCCATAAAAAGGAAGCTCTTTCTTATTAAATATAAAATTTAACCTTCTACTGGAATTGGGATATCAGCATTAACTACAAAATTAAACTCTATTTCAGTCTCTGTATCCTCAGGAGTAAATTGTCGTTCTAGTCCAACATACATCTCATAATAAGCTTCCTGATTTGCAGGAAGTTCACTAAAAGGACTAAAACTTTCCTCAACATAATCTGCTAATGTTCCACTATAGACTATTTCATAACCATCTTTATATACTCTACGCATCTGTACATAGAAATCATCAGCAAGTTCATTTACTTGTCCATTAGGATCTTCATATTTAAACATTAATCTAACAGGCATATCTGATGCATTATAAACATTTAAATTGCCCGCAAATTTTATATCCCCCTCATATGTGACTTCATTAGCTATAAATGTTTCACTAACTTGTTCTTCTCGAAACTCATTACTATCTGACAAAAGTATATAAGCTGTAGAAGAAGTTACATGTGCACTAAATCTGTTCTCAGTGCTTCTTGCTGTAAATCCTGATATAGTAGAAGCCATTATTGCTGCACTACCCCCAAGTAAAAATACCCCAAGGATAGTACATATGATCGCAGCTCTTTTAACTTTTCCCATAAAAATAAATTAATAAATAAAATATAATATATATATGTAACAAAAAAAATGAAAAAAAGTAACACATAATATTTTTATATTGAAATATTTATAGATATCAATTAATATGATTTTATTAATTAATAAAATTGTGATTGCTTATAAAAAACATCATCTGTAATAAATAAAATATATTTGAACTTCTAATCTTTTTAAAATGCAACAATCTAACTTATCACAAATACCAAAACCAGTAATTTTAATAATTCTTGATGGATTAGGAGTAGCTCCAGCCAGCAAAGGAAATGCTGTAACTTTAGCTCAGACAGTCAATCTGGAAAATCTCTGGCAGAGCTATCCTCACTGTTATTTAAATGCTTCGGGAAATAATGTTGGACTTCCAAGCGGAGTTGTCGGGAATAGTGAAGTTGGTCACATAAACATTGGTGCAGGAAAGGTAGTGTTTCAAGAAATTGCAAGAATAGATAAAGAAATTGAAAACAAAATCTTTCTTAATAATAAAACTATGAAACAGGCAGTTGAACATGCTAACAAAAATATGGGTAAACTACACTTAATTGGTTTAGTTAGTAACGGAAAAGTCCATTCATCAATTGACCACGCAATTGCATGTATAGAATTCTGTAAAATTCACGGGTTAAAGAATCTTTTTATTCATGTATTTACTGATGGAAGAGATACAGATCCTAAATGTGCTTCCCGATTTCTTGAAGAAATTGAAAAGCATTGTGGAAAAAACAAATTAGGCCAAATAGCTTCTGTTATCGGTCGCTACTATGCTATGGATAGAGATAATAGATGGGAGAGAACAAAAAAATCATATGACTTAATGGTAAGTGGAATTGGTACCAAAGTAGAAAATTGGCAGAATGCCTTAAAAATATCCTATGAAAATAATAAAACTGATGAATTCTTAGAACCTTTCATTATAACAAAAAATGGCAAACCTATTACAACAATTCAGGAAGGTGATTCGGTTATATGCTTTAATTATAGAGCCGATCGTGCAGTTCAAATCTCTAAAGCATTTGAAGATGAACAATTCGAGGGTTGGCAAAGAAATAAAATTCAGAAATTATTTTATGCCGGCTTTTCAAACTATGAAAAAGGCATCCCTATGACTAGAGCGAAGGAGGATATTGAAACTCACGGCGACGAAAGTAATATGGTAAAAAACCTTTTCTCTCAAGAGTTAAAGAAATCAAATGAAGGTTTCCCTAAAAATCAAGTATTTCCTCCTGAAAGAATACAAAACTCATTAGGAAAAGTAATATCAGATCAGGGACTGAAACAATTAAGAATAACTGAATCTGAGAAATATCCTCATGTAACATACTTCTTTAACTGTAGAGAAAAAAATCCATTCCCAAACGAGGATAGATTAGAAATTCCTTCCCCAAAGGATGTACCTACTTATGATCAAAAACCAGAAATGAGTTCTTTTGAAATAACAAATAAATTAATCGAACTAATAAACAAACAATATTATGACTTTATACTAGTTAATTATGCTGCAACAGATATGGTATCTCATACAGGAGTACTTGAGGCTTCAATCAAAGCAGTTAAGACAGTTGATAACTGCATGGGCAATATTGTCAAAACAGTTTTAGATAACCAAGGCGTAGCTATTATTACAGCAGATCATGGTAATGCTGAAGAGTTAGTTAATCTACAAACAGGAAATGTAGATACAGAGCATTCTACTAATCCAGTTCCATTTATATTTGCTGCAAACGGATATAATCCTCAAGAACTGACTTTTGGTTTACTAGCAGATATAGCACCAACTATCTTGGCAACTCTAGGAATACAAAAACCAGATACAATGACTGGAAGAAATTTAGTACAGTAATAGATTACAATATCACTTTTTAAAGTTAATATCTTTTTTTAATTTGGTAATTAGTCCTAGAAATTTTATATATTTATA
>CAZNER010000054.1:0-1131 GCA_964572065.1 uncultured Candidatus Saccharibacteria bacterium | reverse complement strand
ACAAAAAACGACTTGCTAAATACGTTGTTATTGGGACTGATAGAATTAATGCTATACTACCAATTAAAGTCCTAACAATTTCAGTTATAATAAATTCTTTATTTATTATTTCAAAAAAGCTCAAATTACTCATTAAAAAAACTAAAATCATAGGTAAAGATACTGCAAAATAAACCATAAAAAGAGTGTTTATCATAGAAGCGATATGACTCTTACCAACATTCATAGCTTTTTTATATAACTTACTGGGAAATAATCTCTTATTTGTTTTTATCAATTCTTTCACAATTACTACTTGACTCATAGATACATCATCAACAATACCAATAGTACCAAGTATAAATGCACCAATTAGTAAATTCTTCATATCAATATCTACGTTAAAGTTTGAATTTACATATATACTCAGCTCATTAGATAATCCACTAAGTTTAAGTATATTAATAAATACTATACTTAATAAAAGTGAAATAATTAGTCCAATCAATGTTCCCACAAATGCTAAAAACGTTGCATTATGTATTCCATATAGAATAAATAATGATAATGCGAGAATTATAACTCCTGCTGTTAAAATAATTAATATTGGATCATAACCTTTAATTAATAAAGGCACTACTCCATATATAAGAACCAAAAATGAAAGTACTAAAGAAAATAATGATTTAATCCCAAGTATACCTCCAATTAAAATAGTCACAACAATAAATGCTACTGTAAGAATAGCAATATCATACTTTCTATCATATCCCCCATAAGTATATTCTCCTCCATCAATAGTATAAACAATTATTCTATCTCCCTTCTTAATCTTTTCATCTTCTGATAATGCATCAATACTCATCTCTTTATACTCTCCATTATCCGGTAAATTAAAACAAATCACATCATATTCGGCCTTGTGTAAATTGCCCATTACATCCTCTTCCTCTTTTATCTCTACTCTAGTTTTAATAATTGTAACAGATATCTCCCTAACCACATTAGAATCTTTTTGAAATAGATCCTCAAAATAATTAACATTTTTAATCACTAAGGATAAAATAAATATTATAAAGATATAAATAATAATTAATATTATATTCTTTTTTCTTTTATTGAGAATTTCTATGACTTTACTTAACATTTCAT
>CAZNER010000053.1:0-13545 GCA_964572065.1 uncultured Candidatus Saccharibacteria bacterium | reverse complement strand
GACCCTTTATTTGTATCTGGAGGTAGATTTCTTAAAGGTTTGCCTGGAATTATAATTCCTGGATTTTTTACTTTTAGAGAATTTGTTATAACAATTCCTAATGTAGCTTTGTATGTAGGAATTACCGAGGATTTCTCGGTAGAAACAAATAGTACTACTATGACTGACACTACAGCTAATTTCGGAGCTACAGATAGCCTTGTAGGAAACTTTTTAATTCCAAATCAAGGTGAAGTTAATGATATATTTGAAATCATAGCAAATACTTCTACTACAATAACAGTAAGAGGTATCATTACTAATCAAACTGCTGGAGGTAAATATGTTGTATTATCTCCGCTTAATACTAATAGATTTATTATTTTAAATAGATTATTACCAATTTATGCTCCATTTGGGACTTTGCCTAGTTTTGATTTTACTTAAGAAATATACTTAAATGTATTGAGGATTAATAATGGCATTAAAATTTAATACCTTCAGATCAGAAAGATTTTTAAGATCAAGATTTTTAGAGGGACGTTACCTCTTAGCAGCAGAAAATACTGATATAGAACTTGAACTTATAGATTTTTCAAGAAGAATAGTAAAATTTGCTTTTGGGAATATTGCTTTAGAAGATAGTTGGAAGACAAGTAGATATTCCATTACTACAGAAATAACTAATAAAGTAGGTAATGTTTTAAGTGTTGATAGTACTTTATTGGATTTAGTAGCAATTAGTGATGAAGTATTTAAAAATAATGCTTATGTTACTTTTGTTTCTGCAGTTGATCCCGGTGCTGGAGAAGTAACTGTAAATAATGCATCTTCTCTATCTATTGGTGATACTATAGAAATTAAAATAAAAAATACACTATTAGTTGAATCTGGAGAAGCATGGTACGAGGGCTTTCCTTTTGTTATGACAGGAGGAAAAGATTATAGAGTTTCAGGATCTAATTTGGCAATGGGAACAACTCTTCCAGTTGGAGGAGGTACGGCATTTATAACTGCTCAAGATGAGCCTGCAGGATTAGGCAAGTTAATAACTTTTAGTGATGGAGGAACTACTCCTACTGGAGATTATAGAATAGTTATAGGAGCTAGAGAAGAGGTAATTACTGATACTGAAGACCCATTCTTAAAAAATGCAAATGTTCCAGAATCTACTGGACAAAAGCTTAGAGTAAACTACAGAATAAATGTAGTACCAGAAGCAGATCAAGATAATCAACCAGTACCTTATACTGGAAGTGCTGATGGAAATTTAGTAAATGAAATAGAAATAATTGCTCAAACTGGAGCAAATGGATCTGAAGTAAGTAGAACTGTTATTTCAGGTTCTGAGCAAATAGATGGTAGAAATTTAGAAATTATCATAAGAAATGATTCCGCAGCAGCAAATCCTAATTACGGAGGCACTGTAGGAAATTTAATACCTACAAGTATATCAGAACAACAAGAATTTAATAATGGGAAATTTATTGATAGTGTTGGTAGTGAATATCATTTAAATACAATATTTAATGATACAATTTCTACTCAAGTAGTTTTAAGAGTAGATAAAGATGTTGATCAACCTGACCCAGTAATAAATGATGAACAATCATATAAAATTATTAAAAAAGATACTTATGTAACAGATGATGTTAATGGTAATCCTCAAGGTATTTTGTATTGGCCAGTATCCACAATAGGTTGGAACTCTGCTTTAGGATTTACACATGACTCAAAAGTAACTGATTTAAGAAGTTATGTAGTTACCAATGAAGAATTTCAAGAAAAATCTAATATAAAATTTGGCTTAAGACTTTCTAAAGGTGGAGATATATCTTTTGATGTTGCTGCTGATGATGTATTACAATGGGATGCTGATTTTGTTTTAGTGAATCCATATGGTCCAGAACAAACTATTGCAGCAAATACTGCTGCTATGGTAGAAGGTGGATCTTTAGTTTATACTATGGATTTGGATAACGGTGGAGCCATTGATAGAAGCACTCAAGCAGTAACTATAAGTAGTGTTGCTGGTAATAATGTTACTTTAGCGGCACTTACATCATTAGAAAATGTTAGAGTTGGGAATGTAATAAAAAGAGATACTTTAAATGAAATTGGATATATTACTGATATTGATGATACTAGTAATATTATTACTTTGAATGCAGGTCACACTTTTACAAATGTTGGTGGAGCTGCTACTATATATTTAGATTCATTTGGACCTGAATTAGCTCCAGTTGATGTAGATAAATTTACTCTTGCAGTAAGAAGTGATGATATAGTATATGTTAGTGGTACTTTGAAATTAGAAAAAGAAGCCATTAACCAACTTGGTAGAGGACTTACTAATCAAACTTTAACTTATATAGGCGCTACTGATGAGTTAGATTCTGATCCTAATTATACTTCAATTACAGTAGTTACACAAGGAGGTCCATTACCGCAGGCGATATCTGAGTTAGATGCAGAGATTGCTGCTATAAATGCATTACTAGCAACTCCAGCATACGATGAAAGAATCTTATATCCAACAGGATTAGCATCTTTAACGACTATAACTATTCCTGTAAATTCTAGAAATGGTGGAGCACAAGAAACTTATGATCCTACTTCTGGAGAATTAGAAGTATACGTAAATGGAAGGTTTACATTCCAAGATGAAGTTTGGGAATCTGTGAGTACTACTCAAATAAGATTTTTTGATGCATTACCTAATGATACAGAAGTGCATGTCAGGAAAGATACTTTAGGAGGAACTAGCGGAGGTGGTGGAGGTTCTAATACTCTTCAAGATGCTTATAATGTAGGTACTGGAATTATAACTACTATTGGAGGAAAACCATTTACAGTTGGCGGCGCAGCAACAAAAGTAGCACAATTTAATGGTGATATAGGTGTTACTGGAGTTGTTGATCCTACGGGAGTAGAATTAGTACCACAAGCGACAACGCCATTAGGTACTAATAAAAATGGTATATGGATAGATAGTAGTGATAATTTAATTATTGATAGAGGAACTGAACCACAGCAAAATATTACACAGTCAATTGAAGATCTTGAATCTGGAATTTCAGTAGAAGCTTTAGTAAGAAGTTTTACTAATATTAGTGGAGGTACTATTACAAAAGGAACTCCTGTATATTCTCCTACATCTGGTCAAATTGATTTAGCAGATGGAGATGATACTGAAGCAAAAGCAAGAATAGTAGGTGTTGCGGCAGAAGATATTTTGCCTGCCCAATCAGGATTAGTAGCTTATGCTGGAACTATTGTTGACGCTGCTTTAGGATTTACACACGGAGAATATTTATATTTATCTGCCACTGCCGGAACTATGACAGATACTAAACCTACTCTTGGTGGAGGTTTTCCTGCAGGATTTCATGTAGTAAAAGTTGGTATTGTTGATGGTGATGATTTAATTTTACAACCAGAATTTATTGGTAATTTATAAAAATAAATAGAGGAGTCATAGGAAATGACTGATAATCAAAGATTTGAGGAATTGAAAGAAATCTTAGGTGAAGAAAATGCACAAGAACTTGTTAGATTAATTAAAAATTATGATAAATATCTAGCTAAGTTTAAAAAAGGAACAAACAATATCTTAAATTCTTTTGGTTATGAAGTCAAAACTGGATTTGTTGTACAACCAATTTCAGACAGAGAGGAATAATCTATGACAATTTCAAAACTAGCTCAATTACTTCAAGGTCTGGTCCAAAATGTGGATCTTACTTCTGAAGAATTGCACATTGGTTCTTTGAAATTAGATGATGGTACAGAAGCTACTTTAAGTAGATCTGAATTAGCATCATTGAAATCAAATGAACATGCTTCTGGTTCTGACAATCAGAATGTAGTGGCAGGCGATGGTTTGAGTGGTGGTGGTAGTGGAGCCACTGTTAACTTAGCTGTTACTGCTGATGTGCTAAGGGACGCTGATAAAGGCGTAGCAAATGGTGTTGCATCTTTAGGCGCAGGAGGAAAAATCCCTACTTCACAACTTCCAAATTCTGTTATGGAATATCAGGGAAGTTTTGATCCAGCTTCTGCTACTTTTACTGATGCTGGCGGAAATGCTGGGGACGTATGGTTAGCAACTGCTGCAGGTTCTTATGATGCAGGTTCTGGTTCTATTACTTATGCTATCGGTGACTGGGCTGTTCATAATGGCTCTGTTTTTGAAAAATCACTTAATTCAGATGCAGTAGTTAGTGTTAATAGTCAAACTGGAGTAGTTACTTTAGATGCAGATGATATTGATGATGCAGCTACTACTCATAAATTTGCTTCTGCTGCTCAATTGGAAAAAGTTGATTATCTTACTGTAACTCAAGCTGTTGATCTTGACGCTTTAGAAACAGCAAGTCATGCAGCAATGACTTTACATGCAGGAGATGCTACTCAACAATCAGCTAATTTATCTGGCCAAGAACTTGAATTAGTTCAAGCTACTGATTCTACTGATGGTGTTATGTCAGCAGAAGATAAAGCTAAATTAGATGGTATTGAAGCTAGTGCTGATGTAACAGACGCAGTTAATGTTGATGCTGCTGGCGCTGTTATGGATGCTGATTTTGCTTCTGATGGTATTCTTGTTAGATCTGGTGGAGCAGGTTCTTATAGTGTTATTACTGATAATTCCAGTAATTGGGACACTGCTTATACTGATAGATTAAAATGGGACGGTGGAGCTACTGATCTCGTTCCTGCAACTGGTCGATCAAGTTTAGAACTTGGTGATTCTGCAACCAAAGATGTTGGTACGGGTGCTGGTGATGTTGCTGCTGGTGATCATGATCATGACGGAACTTATTCTCCAGTAGGACATAGTCACACAGCTAGCGATGTTACAGATTTTGATTCTGCTGCAAAAACTGCTGCAGTTGTAAATAGTACTGCTGGCTCCGAAACTGATCAAGCTGCTTCTGTTGCTGCTATGAAAACTTATGTTGGTAATCAAATAGGTTCGGCTGATGATATAGTTAGAACAATGGTAGCTGGCGAATCATTTGCTCAAGATGTAGCATTTGCAGTTAGAATGGCAGTTAATGGTGAAACAGTAGGAAGAGTATATAAATGTGATATTACTGCCGCTAGTGGTGCTGAAGCTCATGTTATAGGAATAGTAAATCCATCTGCTGCTAAATCTGCAGGTGATGACATTGATGTTTATATGCTTGGAGAAATTGACTCAAGTGTTGATTTTACTGCTTCTCAAGATGAAGGAAAACCGGTATTTATTGATGCTTCTGGAAATCCTACTGTCACTGCTCCTAGTACTTCAGGACACGCTGTATCACAATTAGGTACAGTTAGTGCAGTCGGTGCAAGTACTTCTAAAGTAATGGTACAGTCTCCAAGACTTGTATATGTTGCATAATTTTTTGGAGGGCTTTATGCCCTCCTATACTAGTTAACATAGTATATACTAATTATAATAATAAGAGCTAAAAATCTTGAGGAAAACTCATGGCTAAATTTATAAAAGGTGAAGACGGAATTCTTAAAATGCAGGATATTCCAGGAACTACCACTTATGATGAAAGTATTTACTATGATTCTGGATTATCTGCTAGCACTGCTATAACATTACCTAATAGTGGTAGTTTTAGTGAATCCGATGCTTCAGATTTATTAGTAGTACTAAATAAAAAAGTAGTTGAAGTTACAAGAGATTTTAACGTAGTTGGAGCAGGCCCAACATATACTCAAATTGAATTTGTTTATGATTTACCTGATGACAGTGTTGTAAATTTTAAACAAGGCATATAATAAAATATGTCTCAAAAATATATTAATTATACACAAAGCTGGAAGCATATTCCTAAAAAATGTAAAAATTGTAAAAAGGCAATTTACACTATAGAGGATAAAGAGGTCCTTTATTCGTGTTCAATATATGGTTCGTTTAAAAAAGATTGTGAACAAAAAATAATTATTAAAAAATTATCTAAACCTTCAGATGTATTAAAACAAGAGGGATAATATGGCTCAAATACCAACCACAAGAGGAAATCCACAAGCTAGTGAAATAGCAGTTCAAGATGCATTGACAATATTAGGATCATTGTCAAGAGAAGATTTACAAACAACTCTTGGATTGATTAATGCTGATACTGGAATGTTTCTAGAAGATAGAAATATTTTACTTACTCAAGGCGGAAATATTACTTTTACTGGTACTCAGGTACAATTTACTGAAGCGCTTAAACTTGAGATAAATTCACAAACAGGTGGAGGAGCACCAACAGTAATAGACTTAGGATCTTCTAATAGATCTGTATCTGCTGATGGTAGAATGATTTATGCCGTTATTGATAGATCCGCTGGTACAGCTACTGTTACTGCTGATGCTGCTACTTTACCTACTGTAACTTCTGCTAATAAAGAAGTATTTCTTATTGCCAAAAGAGTTGATGATGGTGCTGGAATTAAGAAATTATATTTTAGAAATGGATTTACATTAGAAGAAAATCAATCCGCTTATATGACTAAATCAGGACATTTATTAGAAGGTATAGCTTCTACTACTACTAGTGGAGGTACATTAACACTTACTAAAACTTCTAAAGTATACCAAAGATTAACAGGTACTAATAGTCATACAGTAGTATTACCTGATGCCACTACTATGCAAGATAGTGATAAATTTATTATTTCTAATAGATCTACTACTTCTATTGATATTGAAGATGATGGTAATAATGCTCTAAAAACATTAGATCCAGATTCTCAAGCACGATTTGTTCTTGCAGATAATGGTACTTCTGATGGTACTTGGGATATAGAAAATGTTGCTGCAGGAGAAGGTGGCTTTGGGGGAATTAATTATATAGAAAACTGGAATGCTGAAGATAATAATACTACCGGTTGGGGAGAGTTTGATGAAGGTATAATTGTACCCGCCGCTGATATTAATTTTGGTGATGATGAAATCGAAAAAACTAGTCATGGATTTGTTGATGGACTGGCAGTAAGATATAGATCTACTGGTACTGTTATTGGAGGGTTAACTAATGATGAAATTTATTATGTAGTTAATGCTGCATCGGATGATTTTCAATTATCTGATACAAAAGGCGGTTCTGAAATAGATTTAACTTCACAAGGAACTGGGAATCATCATTTTGGTCCAGCAGAGCCTAGAGACGGTACAGGCGGTTCCGCTGCTAATTTTGCACTATCAACTCAAGCTTTTGTAGTTTTAAGAGATTCTTATAGTTTTTATTTAAGTAAATCTGGATCAGTTCCAGCACAAGGCCAAGGTATTAATTATGATTTTACTATAGATGAGGCTGATAAAGGTAAAAGATTACGTATAAGTTTTGATTGGCGTACAGATTCAGCATACGATACTAATGATATGGGAGTCTACATATATGATAAAGATAATAGTAATTTAATACGCCCTAGTTATACCAATCTTCCAGCAACTGAAGATTCAACTACAAAAATTCAAGTATATTTTAATGCTACGGATGCAGATGATTATAGATTGATATTATATGCCCAATCTCAATCAACTTCTAATTATAAAGTTTATTTTGATAATGTAGTAGTAGGTCCAGAGGATGTAGTACAAGGATTACCATTTAGTGAAGCTATAGAAATTCCAGATGCTGCAGTTAGTAATATTGCTACTAATGTACAGAATCAAGGCGGTTATTATTGGAGAGTTGGTAATAGAATGATTGTACAAGCAGGTGTAGAATGGTCTGGTGTAGATTCTACAACTACTGCTGTTAATCCTATTATTCCAGATGGGTTAAGTGTGGATACCACTAAATTAAAGAGTGGATGGTCTGATCCCGAAGCTGATAGAGTGACAGTGGGCAGTTGGCATTTTTGGGATACAGGCTCTAATGAATCATACGGATGTACGGTTGTTTATGATATTGGAGATGATTTAATTTATCTAAATATAAGTAATGGCAATAATACTGTACGTCCAGCTAGTAATAGACCTGTAACAATAGCAGCAGGAGATTCTATACATTGGCAATTTGAAGTACCTATAGCAGAATGGGCAGGTTCTAGTGTAGGATTAGCTAATTCAAGAGTTGAATATGCTAGTAATAATGGTACGTGGACTAATAATGATACTACTAGTTTTCAATATGGTCCATCAGGACAGATAATGGGAGGAGCACTACCTGCAGCTAGATATAAAAGAGTTAGATTTTTAACACCTATACAATCTACTGATAAATTAACGCTTGAAGTTAGTGAAGATCAAGATGTTTGGCTTGAAGTTACTGCTAATGTGTCTGGATTAACTGTACCTACTTATAATTATGATGGTACAAATAATCAAGGAGTTATGTTATTATCAGTGGCAGGGTCAAAGACTGATGTTGATGTATATTTTGCTGAAAAGATGTGGAAAACAAGTGATTGGCCAAGTAATATTTATTGGCGTGTATCTAAGAGTTCTAATCCATTATCAGTATCTTTTATTCCAAATAATGAATTGATCACATCCATAAATTCTAATTTCACTATGTCAGATTATGATAATATTGGAACTATTATAGGTACAGCAGGATCATCTACTTTTAATTTTGTAGATGGTGATGTTACAGTTGGTACTGATACTATCGATACTGGTGGGGCGCATGGATTAAGTAATGGTGACACTGTATGGCTTAATAACAATAGTGGGACTTTACCTACTGGATTAACTCACGGAAAAACATATTTTGTGATAGGAGTTAGTGGAACTGCATTTAAATTATCTGAAACTGTTGGAGGTTCTGCAGTTAATATTACTGCTGCTTCTGGCGGCGGAACACACTCTTTAAATATAGGTATAACAGCTACTTTGCCTACAGCAGCTAATAATATAAATAGAAAAGTTGTTATAAAAAAGAGTGATGATACTGGACAAAGAGTAGTAATAGTTGGAAGTATAGATGGAGATAATTTTAAAAATCTCTATAAACAAGGAGATACTATTACTGTACAATGTGATGGATCTAGTTGGTTTGTTATAGAAAGTCGATTTAAGTCTAAAGGACAAATTAGAATTGATACTCCAACTGGATATGGATCAGCAGGCAGTAACAAGATAAGAAAATGGACTTCCGGTAATAAGGTTATTATTGGTAGGGCTATTGGCTATACTTCAGATTCTGTAAATGGTGATGTTTTTCATATTCATGAGCCTGGAGTCTATGCAATAAGCTATTCAGACTCACGTTCAGGAGCTACTAATGATTTCTTAGTTGGAATAAGTTTAAATGCCCCTACTACTACAAACTTATCATCTCTTACTGCGGCTCAACGATTAGTAGAAGCTAGTAGTACTGGAAATAGTGCTTATAAAATAAACGCTAAAGTAACTGTATTGTTAGATACTGGCGATAAAATTAGAGCGCATTCAAATGGTAATCTAGATACAACTGATGCAAGATCGCAATTTACTATAACACAAGTAACTTCATCAGGTTAATTATTAAATGAATCAATTAGATAAAAAATACCAAAAATATCTAGAACTATTACCACAAGTTCAAGATAAATATGGATTTATAGAGAGCCATGAATGTGATGCATTACTTTGGACTGGTTTGGTGGGTTGTTTACCTGGTTTGGCCATTAATATTGATGCTGCTTTTAATTCCAAAGATAAGACGTGGCATCGTAGGCCGATTAATCATCCTTGTTATCCTTGTCATTCTAAGTCTACTATATCCAGAGATATGTTTTTAGGTTTGGCTTGGTATTGTTATGCAAATAAAAGAACTGATATAGCTGACCAAATAGTAAAATATACATTAAAACATTTTGGGTGTATGGGCAAAGGAAAAGGATTAGAAGGACTATCAAGAATAAATATAATGCCTCCACTATTTGTAACATTTTTATTAATGAGTAAATGGGGAAAATATTTTAAATGGTTGGATCTTTTAATACCTGCAAATATGATGGCTTCGAAAAAACAAAAAGGATTTAGAGCACACCTACAAGTAATGCATTGTTTACTTAGAAATAAGCTTACTGGCACAAATAAATATAAAAATATATTTAAATATCATGCCGAAAAACAACCTAATAATGCATTATTTCAATATTTAGTAAGGAATAGATCAAGAGCAGAAAAAATACTTAATGACCCAATATTATTTCCTCCTAATAGATTACCTACTAACCATGACAGAAAAGCTTGTTGGTTGTGGCAAAGAGATTATGGCAAAGATTGGTGTCCAAATTATAATGATAAAAAGAAAGCACATTCAGGTGGAGATTTTCTTTTTCTATATGATTTAATGAAAGGTAAATTTTAATGTCTGTTAAAAAAGTTAAAGGTGGTTATGCCACTAAACATTGTAAAAGTAAGAAAAAAGGTAAGACAATAAGTAAATTTAAAACCAAAGAAGAAGCTGAAGCTCAACATAAAGCTATAATGGCTAGTAAATCAAAGAAAAAGAAATCTAAAAAGAAAAAATAATGCCAAAACAAACTATTACTAAAAAACAAAGTGCGAAACTCTCAAATAATAAAGTGGTTAAAGGACTTGCTGCAGATGTTGCTACCTGCTGTGATTTCCTCAAAACCAAATTTAGAAAAATTAAAAAAAGAACAAGAAAATAATATGTATATTTTTGGAAAAAAATCTCTTAAAGCGCTTTCTGAAGTTGATCCTAAATTACAACAACTTGCTCATGAAGCAATAAAAATAGTTGATTTTACTGTAATAGAAGGTAAAAGAACTTTAGAGAGACAAAAAGAACTTGTTGCTGAAGGAAAATCTAAAACTTTAAAATCTAAACATTTAGAAGGAAAAGCAATTGATGTGGCTCCTTATCCCATTTCATGGAGTTCTGAACCTAAAAATTTAGCTAGATTCTACTATTTAATTGGTGTTTTTAAGGGTTTAGCTAGTAAATTAAATATAAAAATTAGGTTAGGAGCTGATTGGGATGGAGATAATGATTTTAAAGATCAAATATTCGACGATCTCCCACACGTAGAACTTATTGAATAAACTTACTTTTTGGGAATCTATTTTTTATAAAAAACTCACCACTTTTTTGGAGAAAACCTAATGGGAAAAGCAAAAAATCTAGTCAATAAATTGAAAAGATTGCACGATGAATACAAACAAAGTAGGGGATTTAGGACTCAGGATAAAGTTGACTTAAAAGATGAAGTTTTAGCTGATAGCCCTAAAGCTTTTAAATATATTAGAAGCATTCAGAGAAGGCTTGATAGTGATTTTGGTCAGCAATTACTTCCTAATCCTGATAAACTAGCAAAAGAGCTTACTTTTACTGGAGATGTTACCGAAGTAGATTTTAGTGCTGCTGTAAAAGCATCTTTTGATAATACGGTTGACGTAGAAGGCGCTCCAGCCGCAGTAATAATTACTGCTGACGTAGCAGGAGCCGCTAGTAATGATAGTATTACTGGTGATGGATCTAGTGATGTAGATACTTTGGTTGCTGCATTACCAGAATCTTATACAGTATCTGTAGGTGGAACCGTAGTGCCTGCAAATGGTGAGGTAATGGATATTGATGGTGGTTTGGATGCCGTAGCTGCTGAAGCTACATTAGATCTAACTGCTGACATAACTCTTACTAGTGTTGCTGCAGGTGCATCTAGAAATAGTGAAACTTTAACTTTACAAGTACTTGCTGCCGCAGCAAATCCTGGTGATACAGTTTTAGTAGATTTTACTGGTACTACTGCTGCTATTGTTTGTACTGTTACTCCTAATGATGGCACAAATAATGGTGCAGTTCCTGTAGATTTAACTACTGCTGAATTAACAGAACTTATTAATAATGGTACTGTAGCAGGTAAAAATGTTACTCTTACTGATGGTAGTTCTCTTAGAGCTTTACAAACTGCTAGTGGTGGTGATGGTACTGCCTTGGCTGATGGTGGTGAAGGTGACGGTGAAGTTGCTACTTTTGCTAGTGGTGCAGATGCTGTAGCTGCAGAATATGATGATTCTGTTCCAATACAAGATACTGCAACTATAACTGGTGAAGCAGATGTAGCAGGTGCTGCAGGAAATCAAAGTTTTGTTGGAAATGGAAGTGATGATATTGATACTTTAGCTGGAGCTGGTTATACTTTTAGTGCTGGCGGAACAGAAGTTCCAGTACTTGGAGAAGTTGTTGAATTTACTGGAGGAGCTGATGAGATTGCTGCTAAACTTGAATTACAACTTGGTTCTGGGATAGCTAGGGAAGCTGGAGTAGTAGTAAATGATTATGTACAAATTCTTGCAGGAACTTTACAAGGTAGAGTATATAAGATTATCGCAGTAAATTATTCTAGCGATTTATTAACTCTTCAATATGAAGATTCCGCTCTTAGTGGAACAGAATCCAATAAAGCAGTAAAACTAAAAATGTCAGGAAGCCATTCTTAATATACCTTATAGTATAATTTAATACTTATATTTGTATAAAATTGTATTATTCCATATTATAATATAGAATAATGGAGATATTATGGGCAAAGCAAGGAAGCTAATAGATAAAACTTCAAAATTAAATATTGATATTCTTGATAGAATAAAAGATAGAAACAAAATAGATAAAAGAGATAATATTCTTGCTAGTAATATTGGTGCTTTCAAATTAATCAGGGGTAATCAAAGAAGATATGATGAGGCTTTTGGAGTTGATTATATAGCACAAGAGCCAGAATTAGCATTTGAAACAGTATCAACAAATATAGCTAGAGTAGATTTTGATGATCCAAATGAAGACTATGGAATGTCTTTAACGTTACCTCATGGAATAATATCTGCAGCAGGGATTCAGCCTGGAGATGAGGTAACAGTTCTTGAAGGATCATTGGAAGGTAGATCATTAGAGGTAATTTCAATTGAAAGTACTACATCACTTAGATTAGATGATGTTTCTACCTTTAATACTCCAGAGAGTGATATAGCCGTAAGGTTTAATATAAGCACTCCTGAAGTTTAATATATATTGAGAGACTCTTCCATGAGTCTCTCTCTTTCGACGGGCAGTAGGTTTTTAACGACTCCTCGGTTTTTCCTAGCTGCCCGTTTTTTATTTACCATGCTGGTTTTCCTTCAGACATTTTAAATTCCACTGTTTCATCATCCTTCATCCAAGGAGGACCATCATCCAAATCATAATTTACTAAAAATCCACACAATTTCTCACCTACAACTATATACCAATCCATCCATCTATTCCTATCTTCTTCTGATTCAAATTTCATTAATATATTCATTCTGACTCCAATTGTTTAACAGTATTTTCAATATTTGTTATCTTTTTTCTAATATCATTTAACATTTCTTCTGGATATTTTTTTGATATTGTTGATAATAATATTTCTCCTTGTTTTATATAATCTCTCAATAATGTTATTAATTCTGCTGTTATTATAGTTGCAGAATGTGAATTAGTAATATTTTGATTTATCCAAAATCCATTATTCTTGTCTCTTATGTAATGTATTTTGCCTATTTTTACTTCATTCATTATTTTTCCTCGCTTCCATACATATTTTATTACATTCTTTTTTTCGCAAAGTATAAAACTTTTTCCATTGATATAT
>CAZNER010000052.1:0-13875 GCA_964572065.1 uncultured Candidatus Saccharibacteria bacterium | reverse complement strand
TCTTATTGGTATTATATCACGAATAATACCGTTTTTGTCAGTGTATCCGCCGGCGATTTCAAAATAATCAAGAGTTTCATTGGAAAAACCGCACTCTAAAAAATGATTTGACCTGAAAGGTTTAAACTGTAACAACGCTTCTTCGTTGACAATTGTATCACTCGGTTGAAACTTCTTATGCCTATGTATAAATTCCTCTTTCTCCCTTTGCATTTCATATTTCAATGACTGAAATGATAAATCACCAACGTCGCCAACTAAATCTTTTAAATAATTCACAGCAGTCATGAAATCACAATTAAGAACGGCTTGGATTAAACCTATAATATCATATCCATGTATTTCATGGCATCGTCTTGTGAAACAAACCCAAGTTCGAGTTAACTTATTAAAACGAAACGCTGTCTTATTATCACCGCCGTGAATAATACAAGCACCACGTACTTCTTTAGCTGTTTCTCTATCTACCTTAAATCCTAATGATTCTATAAGATACCTAGGATTAACCACATTCTTCAAATGTTTTAGATTAGTCCTGAAACCATCATCTTTATAACTTTTCGTCATCATCATAATAAGCACTGCCCTCATTTATTACAGTATCAAATCGTGGATTTGCTTGTTTAGTAATACCTACTTCTTTTATACGTAAATAATCTTTAAAGAAATGATAACCTATTCCAGCTTCATTTGTCTTACCACCTCTACGAGTATCTTTAATTATTAACTTATGTGACCCTGCTTCATAACCAGTTTCTTCTATTTCGCTCTTCTCTCTACCCATCCAATGCATGATAACATCACCATATCTTGCAATACGATCACTGTCAGCTATATCCATGTCTCTATTCAATTGAACAGCTGTTATAGCAGGAATATTTAATTCACCAGCAAGATTCTTTAATGCTGTAGTTACATCACCTAAAACCTGATATTCTTTTCGCTGACGTTCTAATGAACTAGCCTCTGGCTCTTTAAGATAATCAAATACAATCAAACCTAAATTATATTTGATACTATACTTTTTATAAAGAGCTATGATTTTATCAACACTATATCCTGGAATATATTCATGAAATAATCGTTTATTATCCATTATTCGCACACATTTATCCATGATTTTATCGTAATCATCCTTTGAATAGCCACCATGAATTACATCGCGTTCTTTAACACCGCTAAGTGCTGCTATAGCTCTGTTACGCCATTGATAAAAAGACATCTCCGTATCTATATACAAAACCGTAATCGGTTCTGATTTAAACGCCACGTTCAAAGAAAGATTTGTAAGAAAAGCACTCTTACCTTGCTTTAATCTAGCAGCTATAACATGTAAAGTACCAGGCACAAGACCATCTATTTGATTATTCAGAATAGGAAATCCCGTGGATATACCACTCATTTCAACCCTATTCTCTTTCCTTTCCTCTATATATTCCTCTAAACCTTCAGCTATATCTTTAGGTTCGCTAATGGACTTACTATCCGTTGATAAATCTAAAATTCTATTTTCTACAAAACCAATTAAATCTGAACTATCCTTACCTTCTTTTGCATTATCAACAAGATTAGCAGTGCCTTCTTTTAAGATGGTATGTAGTCTATATTTAGTACTTGCTTCAAGAACATTATCCAAATAAATATTAAAATTAACATCTGAAACCGTCATGTTATTAATACTCACAACATAATCAGGACCACCTATAGCAGATAAACAACCATCATTTCTGGCTATATCAACTACCATTGAAACATCAAATTTCTCCACACCTTTATTTAATAAAGACTTCATCAAAACAAAAAGCGTGGCGTGTTCAGAATTTAGAAAATCACGCTCTGTCATTTTAGATATAAGTGTGTAAAAATTATCTATACTTCTAAAAGAATATGCAAGTAAAGCCCTCTCATCTTCAGGCCGGCAAAATATTTGCTTTAACTCTAATTCCTTCATTTCCTCTCCTGTCTTGTTTGATATAACTCATTATCTCTTCGAGTTAATTCCCTCTTGAAAACGGCTATTAATTCACTTATACCTTTATCTAATCCTTCTAAAAGCATAAGTTCATCATCTAATGGCTCTATTTCTTTCCTAAGTCTAATCAATTCCTCTACGGTAGACATAAGATAAGCAACAACATTTGTTTTAGTTCCATATTTCTTAATCAATTCCGGAGATAAAAGATTAGCTATGATACCATCTATTTTTCTCTTGCGCCTAACTATTTCAACTTTAGTCTTATTCATTTGATATTTCATATAAATAAGATACTGTCCCAATGCCGAACAAAACTTGCTTATTTCAGCACCATCAGTGGATTCTAACTGATTAACGTCAAATGCTAATATTTCCTCGACAAAAGTTTTGTTAGGATTTACATTATCAAAAATATTCTTATCCATTATTACTTCAAAATTATTTTCACCCATTATGACGCTTCCTCATCATCAGATCTTTCTTCAAATATAGCATATTGACCCGTACATAAGTAATCATGAAAAATTACTTCTCCAGTTTTTGGGTTAACAGCTTTAACGAATTCTGATTTCATACCTAATTGTTTACATTGAAAACTAAGATCACAATATTTTTTATCGCCGGCAATAGTTCCATCTTTCATAGGAACAAAATCAGGACAATCTTTTTCCAGTATGTCCCTTTTCTTATATTTTCCAGGCATTATTATATCTGTCATATAATCTCCTATACATAATTTTTATCTGATTTAAATGCTTTGTTTATACGACTTAAAACAGATCTTTTATTCATTTTCTCATCATAATTAAATCTGACCAAACAAAATCTTTCGTGCTCCTCAATATATTCCAGCTTTAAATTATCTCTTTCTTTCTGTTTTCTAAAACCCTCTATTGAACCATGAAAATGCTTGACAAATTCAAAATGCTGTTGACCTTGTATCTCTATATAAAGACCAAGATCTTTAACAAAAAAATCAAAAAATAATCTTTGTCCTTTATATTTGACATACTGCTCAGACAAAATAATATTATGCGGAAACAAAACTTTTAATATCTCAAACAACTCGTTAGCTTGTTTGCTCATTATAAAATTTCCTTAATCCTAATAAATCTATTACGTCTTCCCTAAGTTTCTCATATAACTCGACGTCTTCTTTGAGTTTATCTTTAGCATTCCATTCACCTTGTGCAAAATTCTCACCGTTATACTTATACCACGACCCAGTCTTTTCTATAAGACCTAATTGCTCTGCTAAAGTTAACACTTCCCATTGTATATCATAACCCACACCATATATAAGAGGTACTTTAGCATTTCTAAATGGAGCTGCTAATTTGTTTTTTCTAATATGAAAACTTGTTTCATGACCAACAGTTTCATCTGTAATTGGATCATCAATTCTAGAACCCTTAGCTTCCCCGCCTTTAACAGCTATTCTGCCAGTAGAATAAAAATCCAAAGCCATACCACCAGAAGTAGTCATAGGATCACCGTAAGCAGTGATTTTAGATCTAATCTGATTAACAAAAATTAACATTGTATCTGTCTGGCTAGCAACCGGTGCTAACTTTCTCAATGCTTGGCTCATTAACCTTGCAAGAAGACCCATAAATTGCTCACCAATAGCAGCCTCTGCTTCTGCTTTAGGAATAAGTGCGGATACACTATCAACAACAGCTATATCCATCTCACCAGTCTTTATCAAAGTTTCAAGCGCATCTAAATTATCATCTCCGGCAAAAGCTTTTATAGTTATAAGCTTTTCTAAATCAACACCCATATTTTCAAATAATTGCGGGTCGGCACTGTGCTCAGCGTCTACAAACACTGCCTGCATCCCTCTCTTCTGAGCCTGATGTATCACTGACATTGCTAGTGTGGTTTTTCCGCCAGAAGGTGGACCAAAAACTTCATAAACTCTTCCAAGAGCCATTCCACCTCTACCAAGTGCTGCGTCTAATGACAAACTTCCTGTTGAAACTGTCTTAATACTTAATTCTTTTTGATCGGCCATTACTCCTATAACTGCTCCATATTTCTTACGAATAGCAGCCTTCGCTGTTTCCATAGTTTTTGGGGCCGCCGCCTTTTTCTTTTTCTTTGCCATAAATTATTTCTCCTTTTCCAAAGTTTCTATTATTTCATCTAAATTATATCCTAAAGAATCTCTACCGTGTTTTTTAATGTACATTTCAACACATTTTTCTCGGGCTCTTTCATCCTCTGCTTCTTTCAATTTCTTTCTTTTCTTATTCATAATACCCACAGCCTTTGAAGTTATCCAACCACAATTTTCTTGACCAAACATCTCAAAACTCATTGGTAAATTAAATTTAAAATCTGGCTCATACTCAAAGACTGTTAAAATTATCTCTGCACACTCAGCTAACGCTTGTTTCTTATTTAAACCGGATGCTTTCATACGAGCATTTAAAAATCTTTTAGCTATAGCTCTATCTTTATTCAAATTCATATAAACAGATTGCTCTGGATGATTACGTCTCAAAAGTTCATAAAATAAATTAAACAAATCATCAATTTTATTAGCCTTAAATCTATATAGAGGAGGATCTATTATCCTATACCCTAGATCAGCTAAAAAATTCTTACAGGCCTGCACCAAATCACCAGAATTATATCCTATAAGTTGAATCTGATCGAGATTATCAATGCATTTCTTAATTTCATCAACTAACTTTTCATCCATAATTATTTCTTTCTTCTTCTAACTGGAGTCATCAGCGAACTTTGATTACCTTGAGCTTTAGAATCAAATATCAAAACTCCATTTGAATCAGAAAACTTTAATATTAATTCATCATCACCTATAGAGTCTATTGTTTTCTTTAAAATTTTACCATTAACATCTACAACATATTCTCCATCAAAATCTACATCTTTACTGTATGTAAAATTAGAAACGTCACTGTAAATCTGCAGTTTCTTATCTTTGACTTCAATAGTAACTCGATTATAATCATCTGAATCTAAAATCTCTTGAATAGGAGTTATTGATGACAAAATAATCTTTTTATCTAAAGACATTACATTTGAAAAAGCCTCTAATGTAGGACGGTATTCTGGATAATCGTGACCTAAATCCATTCTTCCTTCCACATAAACCTTTCCAAACTTGGCTCTTATTTTCTTATCGGTTACTTCCATAAATAACTGAGTATCATCGTTGGGAAGAATAACCTGTAATGCTGACATAAAATCATACCGAACACTAAACCCGCCTAAATATTTTGTATTATTTTGAACTTTATATTCCGATAATTGAATTCCATTTGTTCCTACGAAGCGAATAAAATCTTCGTCAAAATCAAGCTTCATATTCTGTATAGCACTCCTGACTTCGTTCGGACTGATTGCATATATAACTTTGTTTATAGCAGTTCGCATTATAGCGCAATTCATTGTGAACGTAGCTTGCCCAAAACTACCAGGCTTAAGAATACCAAAGGGATTATGAAGATCTAATCTGACTTTATTTTCTGAGAAGGAGCCGTCTTCAAATATCATATTTACACTGATATACACGGCTTTATCTGTGGATTTAATTACAGCTTCTTTAGAACCAAAACTCCCATTCCAAAAAACGAAGGGAGTTATAAATGAAAACAATTTGTTGAAGACAATAGAAGCGCCGCCTTGTTTCTTAACACTGCTTTGATTAGAAATATACTCGATGGCTATCGAGCTATTATTAACTAAAAATTTAACGCCTTCATCTGTAGTCTCTATATTTATCTGTCCGGTGGGGTCTTCTGTGTTACGTTTGGCTATTTTTCCAAACAACTTTACTATGTATTGCAGTTCATCAACACCAATACTAAATTCCATATCCTATTCCTCTCTTTATTAATTTTATTCTTTTCCTTCTCCACTATATTATATTACAAAAACTCACTTTTGTTAAGGAGTTTTTTAACTTTTTTTTAAATAAATCCATTTTTACATAAAATAACTACTAATTCCCTTATGTTAAATATATTTTTTATTAAAATGGTTTTGGACCCAATATCTTAGGACCTCCTCTAATATAATCACTTTTTTTAATTTGTCAAGTATTTTTTTAAATTATTTCTATATCTGTATCAGTTCCTACAACAACATCTCTATATCCAACGCCTGTTATTTCAAGATTAAGACCATTATATTCTTGAACTGTCCTCCTTGCATTAATACGACTTTGTAGATTTATCCAGCCGCCGGATGGATTTATACGAGCTGTTAAGTCCCTTTCAGGATGGTCAGTTACAAAATCTATAGCATATTTCACAGCCTCATCTATACTTTCAAAATCAGTTAAATCATAGACATATTTAAGACGATGAAGTCTTCTCTTAGTATTTAATTTTACATTCATTGGGATATAAGACTTAACATCAAGAATCCATCTATCCAACCTATCGGCTTTCCAAGCCCGGCCGCCAGATTCACTATAATGATAATCATCAACAATTGATTTAAATGATAATTCTACCATTTCAAACCATTCAACTGCCCCGGCATGTGTAAAGTGACAAACTTTTTGTTTATTTTTTACATTAGCAAAGTGATGCGGGTCTAAATGACTACCATAAATATAAACAGGTAAATCTTCACTTCTATAAATTCCAGTAATAGAGACAGCTAAAGCAGTGGACTCTCTAAATATCTTCAAATAGAAAGGTAATTTATCTATTAATCTATAACTATCTGTAGCTATAGACAAACTAATTGGAAGTTTATCAACAAAAGAATAAGTATTCATATAACCTATTTTTGCGCCAAGATTTTTAATAGCTGTATCATATTTTTTACCGACTATTACCATTCCAAGTTCTGCTTTATATACAGCCCTCACATAAGCTGATAAATTACTTGAGGCTGACCATATACACGAAGGATTTATAACCACTGATAAATCTGAATGTTCCATTGTAATCACTGATACAATAGAAGACAGCCTGATTGTTTTAGGATATATTGTTATAGGTAAATTAGCAGTTTGACCTAAACAATTTAAATATATAGGTAAATCTACAGGATTTATACCAAATATAGAAGCTGTAAGATTGCTAGCATATTTACCTTCTATGTAAACTCTTAAATCAGCAGGTGAAGCTGTTCCTAACATAGCTCTCACATAAACTGACAGCTCCTTATAGTTACGAGTAGCGTTTATAATGGCTCTGAGGTCATAATTACTGTAAACACCATTTACAATTACACCTAAATCTAACTTATCCCAACCATAAATATTAATTGGAAGGTTTTGTGAAGGTACACCATAGACATATATAGGTAAATCCTTCAAATAAGTAGCTCTTATTATAACTGGAAGATCTTCATACCCAAATCCTCTTATGTACGCGCCTAAATCCACATAGGCTTCACGTACCCAACCTTTTAATATAACATTCAGATCTTTTGGTGGCTCTGCTGCTATATCTATTGGTAAATTACTTTGCTGAATAGCATAAAAATATGCTTGTAAATCTCGTTGATCCCATCCATATATATTTATAGGTAAAGATTTCATTGGCCATACATTCAAATATATAGGCAGATCTACTGGAGGAACGCTGGTAATTGAAATTGGTAAATCTACACCTATTAAACCTTTTATATAAATGTCTAAATATTTTTCTACCCAACCGTGAATATTAATTGGTAAATCTTTATAATCAGTTTGAAAAACATTAACATATGCTAAAAGATTTGCTGGACTCTCACCAGACACATATAAAGGAAGATCCTCTGTAAATACTCTTCCTATAACTATTGGCAAATCCTTAGTCTCATGGTATACAATCTTTTCAATACCTTCTACAAAGATACCTAGATCTCTAATACCACCATAATAACATCTACCTTTAAGAATCTGAACACCGTATTGACTATAACCTACAACATACTCTTCACAATATTTTAAATATGTGTATGTTGTAGTCTGATATAATCCCATCACATTTATAGCTATAGATATATCACTACTGCTAGAATAAGTAGTCCTTGATTCCCAATTCAAAACAACATTCTCAAGTGTTCTAGGAGTATAACTCCCAGGATAAAATTTGAGAATAAGATTTCTCATGTCTTGAGTTGTATATTGACCTATTATTGCCATAAATTGCCTTCCTTAACCAGAAGCTGTTGGAATTAACCAATCTGCTATTACTGCATTTGTATTACTTACATCATATAAAGCTACAGCATAATGATATTCATTAAAAGTGCTGTCTATTTCAAAAGTACCGCTCACGCCGGCGGAAGTAGTTCCTCCTACATATTCACCAGTACTTCTTCTATATAATCTAACCGGAATACCTGATGCAGGAGTGTCATTAATTGTAGTTTGACCAGCACATAAAAATCTATTTGTAAAAGTATAAGTATCACTTGTATCTTCACTACCGCTGCTAGTTGCTGTAACATACCATTGATAATCTATTCCTGATGGTGTTGACATCACCACTCCGGCGGGCTGACCACTTTGTATACCAGAAGCTGTATCTATTGCACTATCATCATAGGCATCATAAAAAACCGCATTATAGATATAATTATCTGCTGCGCCTGTAACCGTAGTTGTTAAATATAGTTGCGTGGTTATACCATACGCTTTAGCTAAATCTACTGGAATAGGATTACTGAAAATAAAAGTTACTGGTAACTCTCCCGATTCAAAAGTAATTAAATCATTCCAATTACTGTAATAAGTAGCTTTACGCCAAGCAGCGTTTCTTTCAGTAGTAGAAATACGAAGCTCATCTACTCTACCAGATAAAGCATGCGGGCCGCTAGTGCTACAACCGATATAATTGTTAGTACTTGCTCCAATACTTTTACCTGTTACATCACCGGTGGTTCCTGATTTGGAATTATTAATATAAGCCTTTAATTCATTTCCAGAACGAACAGCAAAAAATTGTTGATAAACAGAATCTGTAGTTACAATACCAGTTACATTGTCAGTTCCATTTACTATTATTCTTGCAACAGTTGCGCTATTAAAATAAGGTACATGTAATTTATTAACTGACTCATAATTACACCAAACAGTCCCATTTGAAGTAGGATAAATTATATGCTCAATTGTAAAATTATCTGTACCAAAATCAAAATCAGCACTATTCTCGAAAGTTATTCTGTCACCAGTTCCAGTACCATCAAACTCTATTGCTTTGCCAATTTGTCCATCAACTATATCATCAGATCCTATAGCTGCTCCTGGATCTCCATGATGCTCATTACTTGTAGAATCCAACATACAATACCCACTACCTGTTGGATCTTGAGCCATATGCCAAACACCAACAAAATTATCATCCCAAACATTTTGTGCGGCTGAATCACCTGTATTACCAATATAAGATATATTACCACTTACAGTTGCATCGTAATATAAATAAAGAGTTGTATCTGTTCCTGAAACTATCGTTGGAACTTTAGTCCAAAGACATGCTTGTTCATTTTCCCAGTCCCAACTTTCAATTTCTGCGTAAAGTTGATTATCATTAGAATCAGTAATTGCAATATTTTTTGTTCCTGATATTGTTGATAATTCATCAAAAACAGCTGTAGCATCAAAATCATTTATACCTGTTCCAGAAATTAAAGTTATACATACAGGAAAATTAGATAAATCGCTATCTATTTTAGAACTGTCTATTGTAAGTTTTAATTTATTATTAGGATTCCATCCAGATAAAGCCATAACTACCTCTCTATTATATATTTATATCTATTATATCATCTTGTTCTAATGTTTCATTCACTGCGCCGGCCTGAGTTGTTGTATAATAATCACATAAAGCAGTATCATTTACAATAGAAAATGCAGCTGATGACGCTGCATAAAATTTACCAGAAGATAAACCAGCATCCGCATCAGCCCATATAGCTGTAAAATTATTACTTGTGCCTGCTAGAATAGAATATATGACTTCAGGAGTATAAAAATCAAAGTCATAACTATCTGCCATATAACCACTTTCAGTAAAATTAAAATTATGTGCCATTATTCTATACCTCTCGGTAATAATTTATCAAGTATTAAAGCATTATAATCCTCGCCAGCATCATCATCAAAAGCTACAATAAAATGCTCGCCACTAATAGTTGTTGTTAAATAATAATATCCACCAACCCCGCTTGACGTAGTTTCATCTATTAACTCTCCAGTATTTCTATAATATAACCTAACAGTTCTTACTACAGGACTACCCTCTTCAGTAACATAACCATCATAATAATGCGTGGGTATTGATTCTTCAGATTCATACGTAACTAGACCATCCCAAAGACTATAATAAGTTGCTTTGATCCAAGCCGATGATCTTCCTATATCAGATATTCTTACTTCATCTATATAACCAAACATATTACTTGAACCACTAGGATTATATATCTCTCCTATATAAACTGGTATGGAAGATTGTGAGTTAATGGCCGTAAGGGCATTTGAACTTGTTACATTCAAAACACCATCAATATATAATCTATTTTTACCATCGCTGTTATTGACATCTATAGAGGTAGCAGCATAATACCACTCACCATCAAGATAATAACCAGCTAAGCCATTATCAGTATTACAATTAGCATTAGTAACGCCCTGATATGGGTTTGAAGCTACACTACCAGTTGAATTTATATGTAATTCGCATTTGTAAATAGATGAACCTTGGTTTTGTTTAGTAATCAAATATTGCGTATGAGCAGTAGAACTACTTTTAAAAATACACTCATATGTCAAAGCAGTTGTTGAATCAAGCGAACTGTGAGTACCTAAGTCTATATAATCATCGCTTCCATTAAAAAAATTACTTTTGCCAATTTTACCATCGCTTAAATTATAAGATATGACTTGAAATTCAGCTATGTTTAAATATTGACTATTAGTGTGTGTGTATACACGAAAATATCTAGCCGATAAAGTACCAAAATCATCTTCATCCCATGTCTTCCAAGAACCACTGCTAGTTTCATTATTTTCTGTTATTATATTTACTACATTTGTTGTGAATGCATAATCATCAGCTGTTTGAATATAATAATAATTAGGTCTATCACCATAACCACTTCGCTTATACATCTTAATACTTTTAACCTCATATATAGCACCTAAATCTACTTTCCACCATTCATCAGTACCCAAACTAGTGTGTTCATAAGTACCAGTATCACCATCAACAGCATTAGATGCTGGGCCGCCACCAGCAGTGCTTTGATCACAAGTCTTATTTAAAGCTGCATTAGTTTCAACAAAATTAGGAGTTCCTTGATTAGCAATCGCAGCTGAATTTATTATAGAATAAGATGCTCCCCCTAAGGGTTCTTGATTTAAATGATAAACGCCTACAAAATTATCATCCCAAACATTACGTGCAACAGCATCTCCAGAATCTCCTATATAATATGTGTTATCGCTTTTGGTGCTGTCATAATATAAATATAAATCTGTATCGACACCTGATGCTATTGTTGGAACTTTAACCCATAAATTAGCTTCTTCCGCGACCCAATCCCATCTTTCTATTTCAACATAACACTGGCTTGTTCCATTATCAGTTGTGATAGCTATTTTCTTTGTACCAGAAACTGTAACTAATTCATTAAATACATTAGCAGAGTTAGTACCCGATACTAGTGTTAAAAGGACTGGAAAATCTGTCAAATTTTCATCAATATACCACGAATCAATTGTTAATTTTATTCTTTTAGACCAATCTGATAACCAAGCCATAATTATCCCCCTGTAGTATAATAAACTACGTAATCTAAACTTCCTTCGTCTACCACATACACACCACTTGTGGTAGCTATAAATACTGTATTGTCCACACCATTAGATGCTGTACTCTCTGTAACAAATATATCATTTATTCCCACGCCGGTTGGTAAAATATTTACACCAGCCTCATAAATATAATCAGGTACTGTCCAATCCCATAAAGGTTTATCTACTCTATTCAAATACCATATATTTCCACTTACACTTGTATAATAAAATTTTCCTGATGAAGTTATAAAACATTTTCTCGCGCCTGAAGTTGTCGTCATACTTCTATACATAGTCGGCTTTCTATAATAAACATCAACTCCAGAACTCGTACAACACATTAAATAATCATCTCCATATCCGTGAATATATCTCACATTCTGAGATGATATTCCAAAAGGAGATATATAATCTACCAAACAAGTGAATAAATTTTCCGGGACACTCGCTGTTCCACTTACACATGTTTTATAAAAATATTTTATTCCATAATTAGAAGTTCCCAAAAAAACCATACTGTCACTAGCCCAAACAGAATTAAAGCCAAAACTTGGCTCTATATAAGCAATTTTCTCCTCAGAATCGATTTCTATAACCTCTAGGCCAGAATCATGTGCCGCATAAACATAATCATCATCTTTCCATATTTGGTTTAAAGTAAAACCTGTATACTCAAAATTATATATAGTTCCAGAAGCTGAAGGTGGTGTATACCCATCTTCAGTAAAATTAAATGTTCCGCCATTTATTACAATCATAAATTAAACTCCTGGATCTATTTTATCGTGTGCTATTAAATCATAAGTTTCGGTTAATAGCGGTAAAATAACTATAAAATGATAATCATTATAATAACTGCTTAATTCAAAATAACCTGTAGAAGAATTTGATGTTGTACTATCCATTAACTCTCCTGTGGATCTTCTAAATAAATGAACTGTTCTCTCGGCCGGCGATCCTTCCACTTGGACATACCCATTAAATGTAAATATGGGTGCTGTTGATTCTATATTGGAATAAGTTATAAGATTATCTTCACTGCTTTTATAAGTCACATCTGACCAAGCAGCATTTCTTTCCGTATTAGATAATCTTGCTTCATCTATATAATCATTATGATAAAATATACTAGTACTCATATGACGTCCATATCCTATAGTCATTGCCTGACCAGAATCACCAACCCCTGTGGAAAAAACATTTCCAACATTATTAACATTAGTGAGTGATTTAGCATCACCATCTACGTATAAAATAGGTGACGCACCGCCGCCAGGAAAATAACAAGAAGCATAATAATACTCACTTCCATTCAAAGTGGAATTCCAATATGAGTTCCAATAATTACTACCATTATATTTAAAAGCTATTTCTATACAATCATTATTTCTAATCCTTATACTCCAACCCATACCATTTGAAGAATTCCATTTTCCAAATAAAGTTCTATGATTACTGTCCGGATCAGCTCTAAAGAGAACTTCGAAATTGAAATTATTAGTTACAGCCAAAGTGGTATCATGAGTAATGTCAATACCATCATTATTTCCATCAAAATCAATTGCTTTGCCTATTTGGCCGTCAACTAAATCATTTGAATTCATACTTCCAGTAGATGAACCATGATTAGCGTTTCGTGTTGAGTCTAAAATATCTGTTGTTGGATCTTGGTGCATATGATAAACAGCTTTAAAATTATCATCCCAAACATCCCACACAGGATTTTGCCAATATGTAGCACGCATAATTCTCGCATTCGAACCATCATATCCCGCATACCACATTATATTATTACCGCCATCATCCAATACCCAAGGTGTGTATACCCAAGTGGTATCATAAGTGCCTTCATTATTAATATCCAAATCTAACCAAGGAGTCGCCCAGGTTGTTCCATTAGAAGATGTAGTTTTTAAAATTCTATAACCATAAGTAGCAGAATAAGCAGAATACCACATAGCATAAGACCCATCATCTTGCCCTACCACACACGCCACAGCAACATTTGAAGTATCATAAGTTCCTTCTATATTAATATTTATAACCATTTGATAATTGGACCAGCTGGTACCATTAGTAGATGTGGCATATATTATACGCCAAGTGGTGCCATTATTACCAC
>CAZNER010000051.1:0-13893 GCA_964572065.1 uncultured Candidatus Saccharibacteria bacterium | reverse complement strand
CTATTCCAATAGAACATTATAGTAATCATTATGCTTTTACTGAAAGAGCTAAACGATCAGCACAAGAGCTTGCTGAACGCTGTAAGTATTTAGAAACTCTTGGAGTACCAGTTACAACAAGAAATGCTATTTGGAAGTGGGAACAATTCTTAGTTCCCTGTTATCTTTAAAAATTTATCGGAGTCCTAATGGACTCCCACAACTTCTTAAAAGGAGAAAATATCATGTATTGTCCAGACACATTAGAAAGGATGCACGAAAAATTACATCAGGAAAGAGTACAAGCATTGGAATCAGGTCAGGAAGAAGTAACATGTGATTACTGTGGTAATAAAGCAGATCATATCATCCCTGTTTATAATCCTGCTGATGCTTTAAGAGAGGTAGAAGGTATTTACTGTGAGGTAAATATCTGTGAAAAATGTGAAGATAAAGGTTATCTTTATGAAGAATATTTTATTTGTGATGAATGTGGAGAATGGTTTATTCTGAATCACTCATGGGATTCATTGGTTGTAAATTTGAATGGTAGTCAATATTGCCACAAATGTGCTTTAAACCATCTTCCTACTTATACTATTCAAGAGGTTTTGGATTCTCTTTCTAATGGAGAAACAAACCTCTTTAATAGAATCAATGTTCCTGATTCTGCAAATTTGGTTTGGGAAGGAGAATTTTCTCAATATTCAGATTTTCCAGGACATACTTCTTTTGATTCATTAATAAGAAGTATAAAAGATAAGTGTGAAGAAGATGATATATCTTTAGAAACTCAGGTTTATTCTGTTGTTTCACATACTTATCAATTTAGTGTATGTTTATCAATTTTTTCTGTTTAAATTTTTATACTTGCCATTGGAAACATAAGTTTGTTTGATAAATTTACAGAATTAAAAAAGATTGCTGATCAAGAATTAGATTCAGATTAAGATAATAAAATAGGATAAAAATCGATGAATCATAATAAAAAATGGTATAAAAACAATAAAAAAGAAATTTTAGAAAAAAGAAAAGAAAATTATAAGATATTAAAATCAAAAATTCCTAAAACTGTTTTAATTACAGGTTTTAAATTATCTCTTTATAAAGATTTTCTTATAGTTCTTAGAAAAAAAGGAATATCTCGAATGGTAGCTAATAGGACAATTTTAGAAGAAGGATGGAAAAAATTTATTAAAGCTAATAAAAAAAAGTAAACCTTTTATTTGAATTTATACTAATAATTAGAGAGGTTAAAAATTAAAAAGATAAAAAAGGAAATATATAGTGAAAAGATATAAAAGAAATATTGAAGAATCTTCTCTGTCAAGAGTATGGAGACACAATCTTGAACATGACTGCGGAGCTATTACTGCTTTTAGAAAATATTCAGATTGTGACGGCTCTAAAGGTCATCCATATTCTAAAAGGGAAAATCTTCAAAGGAATAAATCCCTTACTGCTAAGTTACTGAGCCTTGATTACGGTATAACTAAGTTACATGGCAGATATCCCGAAGGTGGTACTGTCGGCAAAGAAGTAAGCTATTTTGTTGTTGATCTATTAGATAAGGGAAATCTTGAAAGAGATTTAAGAAGATTAGGAGAAGAATTTGATCAGGATAGTGTTCTTATTATACCTAAAGGAACAATCAATAATGAAGCAGAGGCTTTTTTGATCGGTACAAATCATTGCGATAACAATTGGTTAGGCTATGGCAAGAAAGAATCATTTCAGAAAGGCAGATTGGGATATGAATCTCCTATTTATACAAGCTATGTCAATGGCAGACCTTTCATATTTGAGAGTGTCGGTAAGGAAGTAAGAAGTCCTGCAAGCGGTATGGGTGTGTGGGCTATGAGAAGAATGGCTGAAAAGCATTGGACTGAATTGAGTATCCTGTTGTTGATTTTGAATTTGTAAGATTTAAAAGATAACATAAAGGATAAATCTTATGGGAAAATTAAAAAGATATAAAAGCAAATTAAAAGAATCTTCTCTGTCCAGAATTTACCAACATATGACAGAACATGATACAGGCATTATTACAGCCTATAGATATGCAAGAGATTGTGGTGAGGGGGAACTCTATACCAAAAAAGAGAAACAGCAACGGAATAGATCACTATTAGCAAAATTACAGAATAAAAGATATGATATTACATCTCTTAAAGGTTATTATGTTGAAAACTATGGAACTTCGAAAGCAAGAGAAGTTGGTGAATATGTATTTTTTGTTGTAGATACAGAAGACAATGGCAAACTTGAAATAGATTTAAGAAAATGGGGAGAAGAATTTGAACAGGATTCTATACTATTTGTACCTAAAGGCAGAGATAAAGGATTCTTGATTGGTACTAATCATTGTCCTGATGCACATCCAGGCTATAATGTTGTAGAGACCTTAAATAATCCTATTTTTGGAAAATCAGGAGAATTCTTTACAAGAGTCAAAGGTAGACCTTTTGTATTTGAAGAAGCAATAACAATTGAACAAAAACGGCTTCCTGAAGGTTTCTTTGGAAGATGGTCATGCAGTGTAGTTGCTAACAAGCATTGGAGTGAGGTAGAGATTTAAAAGATAACATAAGGATAAATCTTATGGGAAAATTAAAAAGATACGAACCAATTTATGAATCCGTTAATATATATGACGGTTATGCAGGTAGAATGATAATTGATACCAAGCACTCTATTGATAGATATTCAGATAGATATAATAATATTTTGAATAAAGATACTGTGAATCAGGTTATTCAAAATGTTATAAAAGAAATTCTATCGGATTATAATGATACTGAAGGACAATACGGTTTTCATAGTAAATCAACAGGTATTGGCGGTATCATTACATGGAGAAGACAGGGAGACCCAAAGTTAGATGACGGTAATAATCATGCAGTAATCACTACTCTTTTTCCAATAAAAAAATTTCATACTTTTAGAAATGTTGATGCCGAATTGATTGTAGAACAACAGGTAACTCTGTGGGCTGAAGAACAGGGATATAAGAAAGAATTTAAAGAAAGCCTTTGTGAATCATATGGAGAAGATCATAAGTTTTATAAAGATGATTTTTTTGTATCCTTTTTTGAGGGAAAACTATACGACTTTTATCTTGATGGATATGTTTTAGTACAATAAAGAATGAATGTTATGGAAAAATTAAAAAGATATAAAGGCAAACTTAAAGAATCTTCTTGGAGTAGAATAATTCAACATATTGAGGATGGTGTTTATTCATTTGCTGTTATTTCTGCATATTTAAAAGACCTGACAGTTGAAGAAAATTTAAAACGACATGAAGATTTAAGAAAAGATATCAGAAATTTAGGATATGGTTACATTGAACAAAAATCAGGTTATACCTATAAAGACGATGAAACTGAAACAACGGTTGAAGAAAAAAGTTTTTTTATCCCACTAATAAATAGAGAAGAAGCATTAAGACTATGTAACAAATATAATCAATATTCAATTTTGTTTAAGGATGACAGTAGTTTTTATGAAATACGGTCAGACGGTAAAATCGAAACAAGATTTAAAACTAAACGAGATAGTAAAACAGGTCAAATCACTTTTGACCCAAAGATTTTGAAAATCGCATATTCTAAATTAAAAAAAAGTTCGCAATATCAAAGAGGTCAAAAATTTTCTTATGTAATTAAAGAATGTATATGGATTAAAGAATACAGGATTCCTTCATGGGCTGAAGCTATGGGGTCTAAGGAAATTCCTAAAGTAGAATATATTAGAATAATATAAACTTGAAAAATAACATTATGAAAAAATATAAAAGAAAAAGCGATTCTACAGACTCAATTTATAAGGACTATAAATCTGAAAAGATAGATTCAACTGAGCTATATAAAAGACTTACTGCTTTAGACGAATCAAAAATACATCTTAAAGAAATGTCTTTTATTAAAGATATTGTATCAGAGTTAAATGCACATCCATCACTAATAGATATCCATAAAGGTACTTGGTTTAGCAAATTGGTTGAAAGATGTAGAACAATGTATCTTTCATACTTAGGGTCAACAGGCGAATCAATTCAGGAACTATCTTTTAGTCAATATGTAAAAAGGATGATTGATAATCATAAGAATCCAAAAAAAGAATATGAGAAAGCAAGAGATAAGGCAGACTTTTGGGAATTGGTGAATGATATTGAAAATTATATGAATAAGGAACTATAATAATAAGTGGATGATATTATGAAAAAGTACATTTCAAAAATAATAGAAATATGCAAAGCGTTATTTGAAAAATCAGACCGACTTATCGAGATGGCTAACCTTACTGTTGAGGATACAGGTTTATCAAGAGGTTGGATTAGGGTCAGTACACAAGAAGGAAAACACGGTGCAAGAGTAAAATATTATAGAGACAGACCAAGCAGGAGGACTCCAAGTGCATCAATTAGTATTAGTCCTAATCCAGAAGTAAAAGAAGATAGTGTTATAATGACGGCAAAAGAAATAAAAGAGATTTTCACATTTGTAATAAAAAATCACAAAACTTTAATCAAAATGTGGAACGAAGGTGAAAGTATGGATAAAAAAGAATGGTTTAATCTTGTGAATAGTCTTGAAAAAATATAAAAGAGATCAAAATATAATGATAAAAAAATACCAAAGTATATTCAAAGAAAAGAGGATTGATAGACTTCTTGAGGATACTTTTAATATTAAAATCCGAGACATCAAGTTTCTCAATTTTATTGAGGCTGTAAAATGGAATGGAGTATTTTATCATAAAGAAACAAAACGATATTCGGTTAATGGTACTTTATTAAAAGAATCAATTACTTATGAATTTGAAAACAAAGGTGGAATGGTAGTATTTTCTACTGATATAAATGTAGTAATAGATGAGCGTGGATTTTTTAATATAGTAAAAGATTTTTTCAAAAGAAAATTCAATACTCTGATAAATAGATTTAAAAAACATGAAAAGCTTTATAATGTATTAAAAACTTTCAAAGAAGTTGAGGCTTATTCTGTTGGTAATCTTTTCAAAGGAAAACATTTAGATAGGGAAACAGGCAAGACTTATGATGAAAGAAGTATGACTGTTGAGATTATTGGTATTCCATATGAAATACTGATAGCAATTGCAGAAGCTATTGCAGGAGAGTTTGATCAAAAAGAAGTATTGGTTAAAAGTTATGAAAATGGAAGAATTCTTCTTGTAGATAGGAAATAAAAATTTTTCAAATTGAGGTCAAAATACAATGATACAAAAACATCAAAGCATATTTAAAGAAAAAATAGCAGGAGAAGAAGCTTATTGGATAAGTCCTACAGGTAAACTTCTCCCTATGAGCAAAATGGACAGACACATTGCAGAGGTTATAAAGAACCCTAAAGCCTTTGGCTATACCATTGAGGAAATACAGGCTATTTATGATAAGTACGGTGAGACTATGGGTAGCGGTATGGAAGGAAAAGCGAGAGAGGAAATTTTATTAGCTCTTGTTAAACAAGGATGGACTCGGATTCGAAAATATACAAGACCTGACAGATGGACAGTGAATGTAAATCGTTTGAATAATCGAGTAAAAGATACATTGCAATTTTGGGCTTCGAGAATGTTGGAATTAGGGCATGGTCGATATAGTGATGTATATATTGATTTACCTATGGGGCGAAAACATTATACTATAGAAGATATAAAAAATGATGTTTTATATATGACTGAAAATAAAAAACGTGATAAAAGATATAAAATTAAAGTTATAAAGAGTGTGTTTGATTTCTAATGAAAATGAAAAGATATATAAGTATATTTAAAGAACAGTGGTTATCTTTTAAATTTAAAGATTTAAAAGATAAGTTAGAAGAAGAACTAAGATTTTCTGATTTAGCTACTTCTGCTGGTATGTCTGATTTTACTAAAAAATTTCGTAAAGAGAGAAATAAATTATTAGCACCTGAGAATAAATTAGCTGTTTTATCAGATGTTATTATAAATAAAAAACAAGGACATGTGACGTTTATTTTTTATACATCTCCAACTTATGAGGATAAAATGCCTACTACTAATCCTAAATCAAAATTTAAACCTACAGAAGATACTCATTATGAAATGAAATTTAGGATTCTTGATTTTTTCAAATGGGCTAAAACAAAACCTAATTATCAGTCTACTAAAAAAATGACTATGAAAGAATTAAAAGAAATTCTTGAAGTAGCATATATACAAGTATTTTGTAATTGTATGTCTTATCATTGGCAGGGAATGAACTATAATTTATCTCAATTTGATGCTTCAATATTCCCTACAAATATACCGCCTGATCATTGGAGTCCTAATTTTCATTTTGATGATCAATTTTTATGTAAACATTTAGGCGGTTTAATTAATCAATGGAAATTTTTTATAAATCCAATGGCTTCAATGCTTACTTCAAAATTAAGGAAAACATTATAATAAGTATCTATTTAAAAATCATATACTAATAATAAAAGAAAAGAGAGGTAATTAAAAATGAAAAATATAAAAAGATATGAATCAGTTTTTACAGAAGCTCGAAAAGATGAAGAAATAACTGTAATTATTTTTGATAAGAAAAAAATTCGATGGGAAATAGAGATTGAAAGAACATGGAGAAATGGATATATGGAATTTACCATGTCAGGAAAAGGTAAGGGTAGTGTAGGTCAAAATTTAGATCGTGTAGTTCCTGTCGATATAAATCAGAAACGATTAATTAATTTCTGGAAAATTTACCACCTAAAAGAAATAAATGATAAAATATGGAAAGAAATTCTTAAAGTTGTAGATATATTAAAAGAAAAAGAAAGAATAAGAAGAGAAGCTGAAACAGTTTCTTGGGAAGATATTGATGATGATAAGATAGTTGCTTTAGCACAACATCTTGATATGACTGCTGAAGAAGCTATGGATACTATATCAGAAGAAAGAGGGGATTGTTCATATTCTGTTGGTAGAACTGATTATTTGGTTTGTGATGATAATGAAGCAGATAGATTAACAGAAGAATATATTGAAAATCTTATTGATGATATAGGGATTTCTGCATTTAACGGATGGGAAAATTATGTAAAATCTGATTGGTTTGAAGACGCTTTACGAGAAATGGAAGAATCTTATGCATATGAAATAGAAAATGAACGTGACAGAACATATGGTAACAGACTAATACAAGAAATGTATGATGCAGGAATTATAGACGATGATGATTTTGAACAAGATGAGGATGGAGACCCAATATATGATGAATTTACAGGAAATATAGATAGTGCAAGAGATGAGTATATTGATTATTTAGTAGATAGGGATGGAGACCCTGTAGAATATTATAAAGATAATTTTGGTGATGATGCTTTCAATAATGTAGTTACAAAAAATAATCTTGTAGCTATAGATGCTTTTATTATATACGCTATTAGTGTAGATGGTAGAGGACATTTTCTTAATCGTTATGATGGTGTTGAATATGAAGAAAATGTTGGTAGAGAAACATATTATATTTATGAACAATAATGGATATAAATATGAAAGATAAAAAATATACAAGTGTTTTTACAGAAGCTCGAATACATCCAAAAGACGATATCCTAAGAGGTATAACATATGAGGATGTAATGATCGCTGTTCAATCTAATTATTCTGAACCTTATGAAGATTGGATGATTGAAGAAACTTTTAATGATATATTAAATATAAATCTTGCAGATGCTAAATATGATCTCAAGAAAAATATTAAAGAAATTATGAGGATTTAAGATATGAAAGATAACAAAAAAGAATTAACAGAACAAGAACTTAAAGATCGAGTTGATGAAATAATAGCTGTACTTAAAGATGAGGATTTCACTAACATTAAAAAAAGACTTCAATTTGCCTCTTTAATTATCGAACTTATTACAAGTTCAAATGATCAGAAAGTTCGAAAGATTATTAAGAAACTTGGTGATGCTGTAACTGAAATAGTTGATGAAATAAATGGTACAGAAGAAAAAGAGAAAGAAGAAGAATCTCGTAAATCTTATGAATATAAATCTAAAATTACTGAGACAACTAAGAATTACAGAGACCAACTTAATAAACGGAAAAAGTTTTTTACTGAAGATCAATTAAAAGAGAAACGTGGATTCGATGTAGTTGATTTTGTAATAGCCTATGAAAGCGGTGATTTAACAGAAGATGAAATCATAAAGGGATTTCAGGAACTTCTTGATAGAGGACAATTGTTTAGCTTACAGGGACATTATGGTAGAGTTGGTCAGGCTCTTATAGATGCAGGACTAATTAAAAAACGGAAATAATCTTATGGAAAAAGAATATACACTAAAATTTAATCACAATAAATGGAAAGGTAGTTTTACAGATAAACAATTAACAGAAATGGCTACAAATCTTGATGTTATTGAGATGTTTGTTATGAATACATTTCCTAAAAATAAAAAACCTATTTGGGGTACGAAAAATCTTAAAATAACTAAAGAAGATATAGGGTGGTCTTTAATTAATTATAATACTCCTTTATTATTTAGAGATGATTCAGGAGCATTATATTTTAATACTCAAAAATATTCAGTAAGTACATCTACTATTCAAAATCAGATAAAACGAACTCTTGATAATTATGGAATTTCTTTTATTGAAGTAAATGAAAGGGAGATTCATACAGCAATTTCTTAAAACGATATTTTAACATAATTTTCCTTTGTTTGTCAAAATCTTTTATAAAAAGCTATGGATATAAATTCCATAGCTTTTTTTTATTTTTAACTCCTATCTATTTTTCCTACCTATACTAATAATAAAACAAGAATAAGAGGTTTTATTATTATGAAAACACTTCAAGAGATGGCTAAAGAAAAAGGCAAAGAACTTTTGATTGAAAGTTTTTTATTTTCAATTCCTAAAGAAGAATTGAAAGAAAGAGTTACAATTTTCGATAAGCCTAAAATAATAGAATCTGTAGACGGTAAAGAATATAAAGCAAGAGGTATTATTCGATCAGTAGATGTTACTAAATATACTGAAAATATGAACAAGAGGATTTATACAAAAGAATTATGGGAAAAAGTATGTAAATCCAAAATAGCTGAAGGTACATTATCTCTTATGGGACATCCTGAAGATGATGGAAATCCTAAAGATATCTGTGGTGTTTGGCATAATATGGCAGTTATGGAAGAAACATCTAAGGCTGATTGGTTTTTGGTTGGAGATCATGGGTCGCATTTATTAGAAGTATTAGAGGCTGGTGGAAAAATAGGAATCTCTACTGTTGGATTTGGTGAATTCTTAGAAGATGGAAAAACAGTAAATCCTGAATCATATGAATTAGAAAGACTTGGAGATGCTGTAATTAATCCCTCTCAAGGACTATATGCTACATTAGAAAATTGTAAAACATCTTTTGTATCTGAATCATTACAAGAAGATTTAAAGAATAATCCTGAAAAAATTGAAAAATTTAAGTCAGTAATAGAGTCATCTTTTAATTCTAAAGATACTAACAATAAAGAAGGAAAAAATAATAATTCTGATAATAATTTGGAGGACATAACCATGTCAGATAAAATTCATGAAGCAAACTTAAAAAATCAAGTTCGTGTAGCTATTAAAGAAGCTAAAGCAAATCCTAATGCTAAAGAAGCTATAGAGGATTTACAAGAAGTTAGTTTAACAGTTCCTACAGAAATGACTGATATTCAAGAAAAAATAACAAGAACTGTGGAACAATTACAATTAAAATTGGAACAAGAAATTAAAGAATCACAAGAAAATTTAAAATCAAAAGATGAAGAATTAACTGAATTAAAAGCTAAGTATGAAACTCTTGAAAAAACTTTAACAGAAGTTAAAGAGAGATTTGAAAAAGCTAAAGGTCTTTTGGAAAAATGTAATATTTCTGAGGAAACTCCTGAAGAAGATGTTGAGGATTTAAAAGAAAGTGTAGAAGTCATGAAAGAAGATATTATGGCTCTTGTTGAAGATACAAAATTGAGAGATGCTGATATTCAAAAACTTATTGAAGATAGAGAAGTAATGCAAAATGACATCGATAAACTTATTGAAATTAAAGAAAGTCTTACATCTAAAAATGAAAAATTAAATAAAAATATCAAAAATGCTGAGAAACATATTCAAGAATGTGAAGATATACTTGAAAATGAATTTGATTATGAATTTGAGGATGATGATGATCATTTCAATGAAGCTCTACCTGGTGTTCATCATACTAAAAAGAAAAAAGAACAAGATGATGACGATGACAATGACGATGACGATGAAAAAGAAGAAAAAAAGAAAAAGAAAGAACAGAGAAGTAGAATAATTGAAAGAAGACAAAGAATTACAGAAAATAATAAAGTTCAAAAAACTGTAAAAGAATTTTTTGATAAAGAAGTAGAGCAAAATACCGCTCTTAAAGAAGTTGAAGATGATATTTTAGGTTCTAAATCTCTAATTGAAGCAGTTCAAAAAGTAGAAAGATTTAAAAGTTCTAATGACGGAATAATGAAACTCGATCTACAAGAAGATAATCCTGCTTGGTTAGGGAAAAGACTATAAAATATATTTATTAAGGATGTTAAAAGACAGTCATTAAGGATTTAAATAACTCTTTGTTGTATAGTGTGAGATAAAGATAAGCTCAATTTTTTACTATAAATTTTTATAATGAGGTATTGTCATGAGTAAACACGGAAGACTCACAGAAGATGATCAACGAAAAGAAGAAATGCAAATTTATCTCGCTGAAAGAAAAAGTTATGGAAATCATCTTTTAGAAAAATGGGCAAAGGTTAAAGGTATAGGTGAAGGTCTTGGAAAACTTTATTCTACTGATCAAGAAAGAGCAAGAAATACTGCTATGCAAATTCAAATGCAAGAAAATCATCTTACCAAATTATCTGAAACTATTATTTCTCAAGATTTTCAAACTACTCCCGAGAATGTTCTTAGAGTTGTTCGAATTGGTGTGGCAAACTCAAATAGAGGTGCGATATTTACTGAATATCCACTTCGAACTATCGATGATGCAATCTATTTTGTAGATGCAACATACGGTAAATCCCTTCGTGGTGCAACTGCTGGTGATAAAATTTATGAAAGCGTTAATCAGTATTATGCAGGTGAAAGACAACTTGATAATGTTGGTACAGGTAACGGAGCACTTACTAATTTTACTACTACTGCAAATAAGTATCCATTAATTCCTTATTCTGTAAGAATTATGGTTGCTGGTAAACTCATCGGAAACGATGATGGTAATGGTGCAATAGTAGGTACAGGACTTTCAGGTACTAACACTGTTGATTATGCAACAGGTGATATCGAACTTACGTTTGCATCTGCTGTCGCTGATGGTGATTCAATTGATGCTGAATCACATTGGGATTCAGAAAGAAGCACTCTATATGATCAATATGGAACTGTTTCATTGTCTGTACATAAAGAGAGATTTAAAGCTCGTCCAATGCCACTTGGTTATGAATTTACTCAAATGGTAGAGCTTACTCTTGGAACTACTGGACTTGATCAGGGATTAGGTGTTGAAAATATGTTAATGGGTGCTGTTGGTGACGAACACGCAAAATCAAGAGATTATAAAGCGATTGCTCTTGCAAAACGTGTTGCTCTTAGAAATGCTGTTACCACTTTCAATGCTGATTTCGCTTCTGTTGGTGAAGTATCAACTAAGTCACATGCTCAAAGCATCCTTTCTACAATTGATGATATAGGTGGAGACATCTATGATGACATTAAGAGAGGACAGGTAAATCGTGCTGTATGTGGTTCAAGATCACTTACCTATCTTAAAAAACACGATCTTTGGTCAACTGATGATACTCAGCCTCGTTCTGGTGTATATTATGCAGGTAAACTTGATGACATTGAAGTATTCTGTTGTCCTAAAGATAACGGACTTGTTTCTAACAATGAAGTTCTTCTTACCTATAAAAATCCAGAAGAAGGAATGGACTTAGCTCTTGTATTTGGTGTATTAACTGAAATAGTAGCAAGTCTAAAATATCCACAGTTCTATACCGTAGGAAATTTTGCCACTGTTGAAGATGATATGATTATTAACGATAAGTTTCTTAGACTTTTAAGAATAACTAACTTACCGTAATAAGACATAGAAAAATTCTCCTAAAAACCCCTTTTCCAAAAGAGAAGGGGTTTTTTATTATTTTCAAAAAAATGCTTTACTTTTAATATGTCTCTTATTAATATATCTTATATTATTTTTAGGATTTTAAAAGGATATAAGGAGAATAGTTTATGGAGAATTTTTCTAATTTTACTGATTTACAATTAATTCAATATTATCATATTACATCTGATAATGATTGTTGTATAGAATTATATAATCGATATAAAAAATATATAAGTCAATGGACTTCCACGTTATATTTACTAATTTCCGATAGAAGCTATGAATTTGAAGATATCCATAACTCTTTATTTGAATATTTTCTTAAAGCTGTTAAAAATATTAAATTTTCTAAAATTAAAGATAAAAAAGTCTTTAAATTTTCAATCATTCTTAATAATTATCTAAAAACTTATCAAAATAAGCTAATTTCTAATTTTAAAAACGAACTTACTTTAAAAACTATGCTAAAATTTCATACTGTAATCAGATATAATTCTATTTACAGTGAAATAATTATTGAAGATTTTAAAGAAACTTTAGATGATAAGTTAAAATTTTATTTTGAAAAATTTACTGAATATAAAAAATTAAAAGAAATAGCAAAAGAAGTTAATAAAACACCCTCTGGAATTTACTGGTATAAACAACTTTTATTAAAAAAATTCAAAACTTTTTTAGAAAATCATCCTTTATACCAAATAAGTAAGGAAACTCCTCTGATATTTACATAAATTTACATCCCTATATTTTACTAATAATAAAGTAATATATAAGGATGTTTTATGCTTCAACAAGATTTAGGTTCACTTAGTTATGATAAATTAACTTTTGAAAAAAAAGTAGCTTTATATGAAATATTTTTAACACAGCCTCCTGAGTTTAAAAAATATTTAGATACTATAACTAAATACATATTTCATAAAAAACCACCTACAGTTGATGAATTTTTAGATCATCGAGAAGGATGGCTAACTAAAGCTACTATTGATGGATTATATCCATATATCATAGATGCTTTTTATGATATTATAGAAAACTCTCAAAAATATAATATCATAGCCTTATATGGAGCAACAAGAACTGGTAAATCAACAATTACTCGGTTACTTATTCTTTATACACAAATCTATATTCATTTTCTAAGAGAAGCTAATCTGTTTTTTAAATTATCTCCTGATACAAATCTTTCACAATATCTTATTTGTTTTAATTATATAAAAACTAATCAATTACTATTGTCTCCTTTATGGAAGCTTATAAAAAAATCTCCTCGATTTATAAAAACAAAATTTAAAGACCAAGTTCCAATTTTACAGCATGAAAAAGGCATAGATTATTTTGTTTATTCTACTGCTACTGAATCAGGAGAAATAACAAATTTCAGTGACTTTTGGATTTTACTTGGAAATGATAGTCCTCTGTCTTTCATTGGTAATGATATTATACAAATGTTTATTACTGAGATAACATATTTTATTGAATATGAAGGAGCAACAGAAGAAGAAATATTCCGATTATATACAGATGGAATAGATAGAATTGAAGCAACAGTTGGAAAAAATGTACCACTGTCTTTTATACTATTTGATGCATCGGCAAATTCTACAGAATCAAAAATAGAAAAACACATTTTAGAAGATTTAAAAGATAGACCTGATGTATTCTTTTTTCATAAATCACGATGGGAAGCAATACCTCATTTATTTCCTGTATGGCAAAAAACAGGAGAAACATTTAAAGTTATAACAGGTAATAGCGGAATT